>JAJPZP010000096.1:0-4769 GCA_021204285.1 Lachnospiraceae bacterium
CGGCTGTCCGGGGAGCTTTTCGGCTCTGCCGTGACCTTCGGCTGTGTCGGGCAGGCGTCTGCCCCGGGACAGATTGAGGCGGGACGTCTTGCGGAATATCTGGAAGAACTGGCGGAGGAGTGATGCGATCATGACGGCGAGGGAGCTGCCTTATTTTAAAATAGAAAATTCGTATGGCGGCTGCCAGGACTGGTTCACCGACCCGATGATGCGGCTTGGCGGCTGCGCGGCCGCGGCAGCCTTTTACAGCTGCTTCAATTTTGATCTGCACAGGCCGGATCTGGCGGTAGATGGAATCCCGTTTTCCCTGTGTCGGAAAGAAGGTCTGAGCAGACAGAGCTATATTGCCTTTGCCATGGTGATGAAGCCATACCTGCGCCCCTGTATGGGCGGCGTCGCGCGTCTGGAAATCTATCTGGACGGGATGAGCGCCTACCTTCACGAGCGGGGCATCCGCACGGTCGGTATGGAAGGACTTCCCGGGGAAACGGATGTCCGGACGGCGAAAGAGAAGCTGCGCACGCAGATCGACAGCGGCTTTCCGGTGCCCTGTCTGCTGTTAATGCATCATGATCCGGCCTTTAAGGATTATGAGTGGCACTGGTTTCTGCTGAACGGTTATCGGTTGAAAGAAGGAAGCCTTCAGGTGAAGGCCGTCACCTACAGTGCAGCGGAATGGCTCGATTTTGACCGGCTCTGGGATACGGGGAGGAGCCGGAAGGGCGGCTTGATCCTCTACCGCGCGGAAGCAGGCGGACAGGCATGAAGCAGGTAGACTTTGAAAGCGGGAAAATAGCGAAAAATATAGCCCAGACGGCCTTCCCGATGCTGGTGGCGCAGATCCTGAACCTGCTCTACAGCATCGTGGACCGGATTTACATTGGAAGAATTCCGGGGGAGGGAACCGAAGCACTCGGTGCGGTCGGGCTGTGTTTTCCGGTCATTCTTATCATCACGGCTTTCACCAATATGTACGGGATGGGCGGCTCCCCGCTCTTTGCCATGGAGATCGGGCGGGGAGACAGGGAGAAAGCCGGACGCATCATGAATACCGCCTTCCGTCTGCTCGCAGTGACGGCGATCGTGATTTTCCTGGTGGGTGAAGCGGGCGCAAGGCCGCTGCTGACGCTTTTCGGCGCGTCGGAGAGTGCGATGCGGTATGCGGTCGTTTATCTGCGTATTTATCTGGTGGGAACCCTGTTTTCCATGCTGGCGACCGGTATGAATCCTTATATCAATGCGCAGGGCTTTCCCGGCCTTGGCATGTGTTCCGTTGTCATCGGCGCGGGGGCAAATCTGATCCTTGATCCCGTGTTTATCTTTGCGCTGGGAATGGGTGTGCGGGGCGCCGCTCTCGCCACAGTGATTTCGCAGGGACTTTCCGCATTGTTTGTGCTGCGCTGCCTGCTGGGCAGCCGTCTGGAATACCGGATTACGCTGGAAAAGCAGCGGTGGGCGCGGGAGTATTTCCCCTATGCCGGGGATATTATAAGCCTCGGCACGGCGCCCTTTGTCATGCAGTGTACCAATTCGCTGGTACAGATCGTCTGTAACCGCATGCTGATGCAGTTCGGTGGAGAACTCTATGTCTCTATCATGACGATTATCTCCTCCGTGCGGCAGATTCTGGACACGCCGGTACAGGCGGTGACGGAGGGCGCGTCCCCGATCATCAGCTATAACTACGGAGCCGGACGCCCCGGGAATGTGCGCAGTGCCATCAAAATTATGACAATGGTGGGTGTAGCGTATACACTGATCGTATGGTTGCTGATCCGATGGAAACCTGTTCTGTTTATCTCTATTTTCAGCGCGGATGAAACGCTCCTTGCTGATGCTGTTCCGGCGTTGCATCTGTATTTTTATGCTTTTATCGGACAGGCCTTCCAGTACAGCGGCCAGACGGTTTTCAAGGCTTTGAATAAGAAGAAAAAGGCAATTTTCTTTAGTCTGTTCCGGAAGGTTGTTATGGTTGTTCCGTTGACTCTGCTTCTTCCGTATCTCTGGGGACTGGGAACGGACGGTGTGTTTATGGCGGAGCCGGTATCAAATGTAATTGGTGGCGCTGCCTGTTTTATTACCATGTTGCTGACTATCTGGCCGGAACTGAAAAAGATGGAGTAATCCTTCTTTAACTGCCGGTCACGTACTGCCTCCCTTCGTGGTCCATCTCATAATTCTCCGTGTAGATCAGCTCCGAGATCGGCATGAGCTCATAGCCCTTCTCCTTAAGCCCCTCAATAACCCGGGGCAGCGCATCCTTGGTGTAGGTCGCGCCGTTGTGCATGAGGATGATGGAGCCGTTTCCGAGGTGCTCATTGTCCAGCACACGCGAGACGATCGCGTCCGCACCGTAATCTTTCCAGTCCAGACTGTCCACGTCCCACTGAATCGCGTGGTATCCGAGCCCATTCGCGGCCTCGATCAGTGTATCATTATAATCTCCGTAGGGCGGCCGGAACAGCGTCATGTCAAGGCCGGTCAGTTCCTTTACCTTGTCGTGGACGCTCTGAATCTCTTCCTTGCATTCACTGGCGCTTAAGGTTGACATCTGCTTGTGGTTCTCACTGTGATTGCCGAGATCATGTCCCGCGGCGGCGATGGCCTTCACGTCGTCGGGATAAGATTCGACCCAGCCGCCGGTCATGAAGAAGGTGGCTTTTACGTCATACTTGTCGAGGATGGAGAGGAGGGTGTAGGTGTATTCGTTGCACCAGGTGAATGTCACATTGCGGGAAATCTACTCAATCTAATCTTTTCCAAACACTATCATTTGTTTTGAATGAATTGACGATATCACGATATCGTGATATTCTAATACGGAAAGAAAGGGGAGGTCAGTTTCACTCGTTGCCGCCCCTTGAGTGAGGAGGATATGGATGTTTCATAAAGTAAAGAATGTGTCAGCATTGCCGGATTTTAAATTGAGTGTACAGTTTGCAGAAGGAGTTACGAAATCTTATGACATGAAGCCGCTGTTTACAAAGATACCTGCTTTTCAGAAACTGAAAGAAAGTCCTGCGGAATTCATTGATGTAACGGTGGACGTGGGAGGATATGGCATCATTTGGAATGACGAGCTGGATTTAAGTTGCGATGAGCTATGGGAGAATGGCACCATGGTTGTAACCCCTTTTGATGGTCTGATGGCTCTGAGCGACGCCACTATGCTATGGGGGTTAAATGAGAGTACGCTCCGCAAGGCCATTGCCTATGGTAAGTTGGTAAATGGCGTGGATGTGTGTAAGTTTGGCAAGCAATGGGTTATTTCCATTGATGCCATGAAACGAGAATACGGAGATGTCTCATAAAAATATTACTTCCGTTATCAGGGTAGGAATATCTGATTATATGGATATAATTCAGAACCTGTTTTTTGTGAAGGCTCCACTCCGGCGCTTCCAGAATAGAGCGCGATCCGTTGCTCTCGTTGATTTTAGCAAATGCATCTTCAAGGTCAAGTCCCTGACCGTTTTTTGCCTGGTTTATGAATGCACCAGTTTTATCTGACTTTCCGGAATCGTCACGCACTGTGTGATGAATTGAGTTGGGCGCGAGTTGGACGCAGTAATCGAATTTTGCAGGAGGCTGGTGCTATGGGAAACTGCATAGAGGATCTGGCTTTAAATGATGAAATTATTGAAAAGGTAAAAGATGAGGCCAACAAAGATGAGGCAAGGCAGCAGGTTGAAAATGTGAAATATGCTTACCAGACCCCGACAGAGAAAACTGCCGGGGTTTCTTTTTGCTCGAAAGTAAAGGCAGATTATTCTTGCCGACTCGCAAAAAAGACTATAAAAATCCACCAAAAAACAATAAAACAAATTGCAATTGCAAGTTTATGTGTTATACTTTAAAGATAACGAACCTCAGCGTGAGCATGATGGACGTAGAGATATAGAAAAGAAAAGTGTTATACGCGAATGTGGTGTGTACGGAAGGGAGACGAAGGCTATGTGTACGAAACACAACAAGATCAGGAAAATGCTGACTTTCCTGCTGGCTTTGGCGATGATGAGCGGATTATTAGCGCCTGGTTTGACTGCGTCGGCGAAAGACAGCGGGGGGGCGACAGTGTAGAGTCGGAATTGGAGGAGACCGACAGTGATACTGTGGAAGAGCTCTTGGAGGAAGCAGACAATGATACGGTAACGGCAGTCACGGAAGAGACCGACAGCGATGGTGCGTCGGTGATTTTGGAAGGGACTGACAGTAATACTGTGACAACACTTTCGGAGGAAGATAACAGCAATACTGCGATAACTAATATCGAGGCAGCATCTGCTTCTATAGCTGAGAAATCTGCTTCAGAGGGGAAGCAGGATGTCTCTGAGCCTGAAATTGCGAGTGAGGAGAGTTCAGAGAATGCTATTATGCTGACTACCTCTTCAAATGGGGGAAATGGAGAGGAAGAGACAAACGGAGCTGAATCAGCAGAGCCGGTGACAACCGGGACAGAGACTGCTACGGCTTTCGCTGTGTATTCAGAAACTGATAACAGCCTTCGTTTTTACAAGAGGACTGACTGCCCCGAAGTAGAAGATACCTATAATGGGTTAGTTGCGACAGCGGTTTTTACAACAGATATCGAAAGTGTAACCTACGAATGGGAACATTATTATGATATACCGTGGTATAATTATAGAGGAAGCATTGAGAAAGTTGTGGTTGAAGACGAAATCAAGGCGGTAAATTTGCGTTATTGGTTCTATGGGGCAACAAATCTCAGAAGCGTCGATGTAAAAAAAATGGATACAAGCGCTGTTAAA
>JAJPZP010000096.1:4779-10590 GCA_021204285.1 Lachnospiraceae bacterium
CCATGTATTGCGTCTTTTATAATTGTTCCAGCCTGACCAGTTTGGATTTGAGCGCATGGGATACCAGCAGCGCTACCAATATGGGCTATATGTTCTATGGTTGTTCTAAGTTAACCAGTTTGAATCTGAGTAATTGGAATACCTCCAAAGTTCAAGGCATGAATTATATGTTCTATAATTGCAGTAAATTGACAAGCTTATCAGCTGTTGAAAGTTGGAATACGAGCAGCCTTACCAATATAAATACTATGTTCTATAATTGCAAGTCTTTAACAAAATTAGATCTTAGCAGATGGAACACCTCTAATGTTACAGATATGGGATTTGCGTTTGGCAATTGCAGCAGTCTGACAAGTCTGAATGTGAGCAATTGGGACACAAGCAAAGTCACAGATATGTACTGTATTTTCTATAATTGTTCGAGCATCGCAGAATTGGATTTAAGTAATTGGAATACTAAAAGTCTAGTTGAAAGTACGACAGAGACGTTAGAAGATGAAACAACAAGAACACGTGGTTGTAGAGAATTTATGTTTGGAGGAATGACCAGCCTCTGGAAAATCACGGTTGGAGAAAACTTTGAATTTTATGGAGAAAACTACTACAATGGAAACCGCTTTCCAGAGCCCTCAGATGATTATTTATACAGCGTGACCGGAATCACAGGGGCGACCGGCAACTGGTATAACACGAGAAATACGGAATATGCCGTAGCCGACGTTCCCAATAAAACTGCGGACACATACATCGCCTATCCGACATATACGGTAACTCTCGTGCTGCCCGGCAATGGATCTGTAACGGCGAACAGAGCGACTACGTATCAGATAATGGGTAATGGCACTTACAGTGTGACACTGACCGCTGCCGGAGGTTATGAGATCACTTCCGTGACCGCAGACGGCAAGTCCCTGGCGTCTTCCGGAAATACCTCTACGCTCAATATCACGGGAGAGACAACGGGTGTCGTAACCTCATCGGTGAAGGCAACGACAAAGTCGAGCAGCGGTTCCTCATCGGGTTCCGGCTCCAGCAGCTCGAGTTCCGAGGTAACGGTAACCTCTTCCGCGCAGACCGGCGACACGGCGAATCCGATTCTGTGGGCAGTAATCATGCTGACTGCACTTGCGGGTGGCGGTTTGGCTGTCTATGGCGGAAGGAAGAGAAAGAATATCTGACTGCTATGAAAACTGAGAAATAATTGTGATATGTTTCAGTTGTAAATAGCCGGGAAAACCGGGAGAATTCCCGGAAATCCCGGCTATTTATGATAGTCAGAAGAAAAATTCTCATTTCGAGAAACTTGTACAGTCAAATTTTCCCTGCCAGGTATCACGGGTCTTCATGCTGTGATGGATAGAATTCAGAACGTATTTTTTGTGCAGACTCCATTCCGGCGCTTCCAGAATCGACCGCGGTCCGTCTCCGGTCAGTCGGTGAATGACGATGTGCGGCGGCAGGAGCTCGATGCAGCGAATGAGGATGTCTGTGTATTCCTCCAGGCTCAGAACGTGAAATAACTGTTTCTGGTAGTCTGTGTAGAGGTCCGTCCCTTTCAGCACATGCAGAAGCTGGAATTTAATTCCGGAGATGGGCATCTGTGCGATGTATCGGACGGTCGCAAGCATGTCGTCCGCCGACTCACCGGGTAAGCCCAGAATCACGTGGACGATGACTTCAATTCCACGCGCAGTCAGTGCAGCTACCGCCTGATCAAAGACAGACAGGGGATATCCGCGCCAGATGCATTCTGCCGTCTGCGGGTGAATGGTCTGCAGGCCAAGCTCCACCCAGACAGGCTTGACGGCATTCAGTTCTTCGAGTAAATCCAGAACATCGGGAGGAAGGCAGTCCGGGCGCGTGGCAATGGAGAGGATGGCGATGTCCAGGTTACGGATGGCTTCCTCATAGACGGAGCGCAGATATTCTACCGGAGCGTAGGTTCCCGTATAGGCCTGAAAGTAAGCGATGTATAAACTGCCTGTCTGTTTCCCGGACAGCCTCATTTTTGCCTGTTCAATCTGTTCTGTGATCGTGAGTCGCCGGTCTGCGGCGAAATCCCCGGAACCGCCTGCACTGCAGAAGATACAGCCCCGCGTATCCAGCGTTCCATCGCGGTTCGGACAGGTAAAGCCGCCATCGAGTGCAAGCTTATAAAGCTTCTGTCCATATCGGGACTTCATTTCATAATCGAGTGAATGATAGCGCTTTTCAAGCCACATGGAAGGTGTATTCATATGCTCTATTTTATCGTGGCACATAATTGTTTGCAATATAAAAATGGCAATATCTTCCTGGCCGCCGGAAGCTACGGATAATCCGTATGCTCGCCCCTTCACCCGCATAAAATGAAAAAAAGGCAGACGGAGAAGAGGCGGCTTGAGAAAGAGCGGACATAAGCAAGAAGGAACGAAGGGCCAGAAAGTGACGAAGTACATTGTAAACAGGCAGTTTTCGGGGGAGTGTCCGTCTGCCAGAACCATTGAGAGAATCATCCGTAATCATATGAAATAAACGAGGTATGTATGCGTGAACGGACAGCGATCTACTGCCGCCTGTCCAAAGAGGACGGCGACAGGGAGGAGTCGAACAGCATCGAGTCGCAGCGGCGGATGCTGAAGGCATTTATCCAGGATTCAAGTGATCTGGAGTTTTACCGGGAGTATGTCGATGATGGGTACACGGGGACGAATTATAACAGGCCGGGATTTCAGGAGATGTACGCGGACGCCAGGGAGAAACGCTTTTCCTGTATTGTCGTCAAGGATCTCAGCCGCCTGGGACGTAACTATCTGGAATCCGGCTACTTTACGCAGCAGATATTCCCGCAGCTCGGGATTCGGTTTATCGCGGTGAACGACGGGGTGGACACGGGTAAGCCGGAGCAGCAGGGATTTGACATGATGCTGCCGATTCGCAATATTTTCAATGAGAGCTACTCGCAGGACATTTCCCGCAAGGTGCAGTCCAGCTTCAAGGTCATGCAGAGAGCGGGAGCCTTCTGCGGGGCCTACGCGAGCTACGGCTATCAGAAGAATCCGGCTGATCGGCATAAGCTGATCGTTGATCCTTACACGGCGGTGGTGGTGAGGGATATCTACGAATGGTACCTCTCCGGAATGGGTCAGAGGAGTATCGCGGTCAGGCTGAACGAGAAGGGAGTTCTGTGCCCCTCGGTCTATAAGAGGAAAAACGGGGAAAATTATCGGAACGGTAATCGTCTGGAATCTACTTCCTACTGGACTTACAGCACCGTACACCGGATTTTGAAAAATGAGATGTACAAGGGCGCCATGGTTCAGAACAGGACAGTTCGCCGGATGCGGGGAAAGGCGAAGATGCGCCCCAAAGAGGAGTGGATTATCGTCGAAAATACGCATGAGGCGATCATAGAACCGGAAAAATGGGAGCGAGTGCAGGAGCTGCTGGAGCAGCGAACGCGGGTAAACGATTTTAACCAGAATGTCAGCATCTTTGCGGGCTTCCTGAAATGTGCGGACTGCGGACGGGCGATGGTGAAGCGCAGACGGCGCGGGAAATATGTTTACACCTGCGGCGCTTATTCCCGGTCGGGGACGAAGCTTTGCTCCCATCATTCCATATCGCATGAGGTGCTGGAGAAGATCATTCTGGACGACCTGAATACCGTGATCGCCAGTGTGCGGGATATCAAAACACTGGTCGAGGAGCAGCGGGCGAAGGGAAGGACAAAGACAAACCTGACATTGAAGGAGATCGGGCTGACGGAAGAGAAGCTGCAGAAGTCTGGACGCCTGAAACGGGAGGCATATCTCGATTATAAGGATGGCCTGCTCAGCAGGGAGGAGTATCTGGAAATGCGGGAAGATTTCCTGAAGCAGGAAAGCTTTCTGACGAAAAAGCTTGAAAAACTGAAAGCGACCGAAGAGCAGGGGACGGAGATGCTGCTGGATTCCCCGTGGATACAGACGCTTCTCGACCGGCAGCGGGTTGACAGCCTTGATCGGGAGACGATTGTGGATTTTGTGGAAAAAATTGAGGTGGGAGAGAAGGACGAAAACCACGAGCAGAAGATCACCATCCATTATCGTTTCTCCGATGAGCGGAAGGATTTATTTCAGATCGCCTACACGGATATTTCCTGATAAAAGTGACGACACAATGGGTGAACTGATGCCATATGGCGAGCAGTTTCAAAAGGTTATTGCAATTATAGAGTCTGCAAGGGAAGGAAAATGAAAATCCGAGTGTTGGGATTATTCTTTGTGCAAGCAAAGATGATGAGGAGTAGTTTCTCTTTCTATTGCGACGGATGCCAAGCAGTGAGCGACGCACTCAGGAAAGCTGCCTGGCGTCAACCATGCCCCGATTTTTCGTAAATATCTGCCCGGTAGCGGAAGCTTGCCATTGGCATCCCGCATTCCTTTGCTGCCGCAAGCCCTGTAATCTTGCCGGCCTTCCATTTTTTATAAACAGAATCAAAGTTCTCCGGGAGCGGTGCGGACGGTCTGCCGAAACGGACGCCCCTCGCCTTTGCCGCTGCAATCCCCTCTGCCTGCCGCTGCCTGATATTCGTCCGCTCATTTTCGGCTACGAAGGAAAGCACCTGCAGGACAATATCAGAGAGAAATGTCCCTACCAGGTCTTTGCCGCGCCGCGTATCCAGAAGCGGCATATCAAGGACAACGATATCGACCTGCTTTTCCTTCGTTAAAATTCTCCACTGTTCCAGAATTTCCTCATAATTGCGCCCCACCGGTCGATGCTTTTGATATAAACCAGATCGTCCGGTTTCAGGCGCCGCACGAGTTTCCGGTACTGCGGTCTGTCTTCATTCTGATCACGGCTGCTGACGCGGATGTAAGCGAATTCCGTCGGCATAGTTTATCCTCCCTTTATGGAAAATCATTCCTGTACATGGTTTCTTAAGTTCCTATCATAACGATTATGAATGCTTCCGGGGTACGTCCGAGAGCAGATTTTTTCACGCTCCATCCGCCTTCGCACAGTTGCTTTAATGCCTGTAAAAGCAATAAAATAAATTGCAATTGCAAATTAACGTGATATAATGAAAAAGAATTGAAAAGTGCCACTATATTTCCATTGCAGAGAGGCAGACAAAAATTCTGCGAGGAGGTGAGAGAGAAGCGGATATGGCAAAAGAAGATTCCAAAGTACGGGAAGTGTTGTCCGTTGCCGCAGACTTTATTTCCACATTCATCACGACAATCATTGTGATTGTGACGGTTGCGATCGTGATCATCCGGCTGATGGGATGGAATATGTACTCGGTGGACAGCTACAGCATGACTCCCGCATATCCAATCAATACACTTGTGATTGTCAAGCCGATTGAGCCGGAAACGATTCAGGTCGGGGATGTTGTCACCTATGTCCTCAATGAGGACGGCGTCCTGGTCACCCACCGGGTCACGGCCATTGACCGGAGCAACGAGACCTTCACGACGAAAGGAGATGCGAACGAGTCGGAGGATGCTTCGCCGGTACTGTGGGGAAATGTAGTAGGCAAGGTTGTAATCGGAATCCGGGGGCTTGGTTCACCGCTGCGGACGCTGACGTCGGAGGAGCACCGGCCTATTGTCATCGGAGTGATTGTGGGCCTGCTGGTTCTGTCGTTCGGCTGGGACATTGTTTCAGGACAGAGAAAGAAGCGGAAGACAAAGAAGTCCAAAGAAGAGGAGACAAAAATCAAAACTGTCCGCAAGGACAAAAAAAGCGAGTAAATCCCTGCCTCTCGCATATGTGAAAAAATTTGTGGGGGAGACTGTCTGAAAACTTGCCCTTAAGCCATAAGCAAGTAATAACTGAAAC
>JAJPZP010000022.1 GCA_021204285.1 Lachnospiraceae bacterium
GGAGATGTGTAACTCTGTGTGTGCGGCGGAACCACCCTCTGTGATGTGCGCTCTATCTTCCCCCCGGAACTTGCAAATGCACTGGAAGAGGGAATTCGTGGCTGTGATTCGCTGATCCATGGGTTTGCCCGGGCTGATGCGACGCTCTGTGGTGTGGAGAGCAGGACATCTTCACCGCTGCGGATTCTGCGGGGGGAGAATCTTGAGAGTGAGATCCACGGCCTCTATCCTTGTGGAGAAGGCGCGGGATATGCGGGAGGCATCACCTCGGCTGCGATGGACGGATTAAAGATTTCAGAATTCATTGCAAAAAAATACTTGCCGTGGTATCATAAATAATACTAGGGTTCAAAAGCGTGGAGGAGAAAAATGAAAGGATCAAAGAACGGCTGGACGCTCCTTTTACTTATTCTGGCGGGAGTTGTGCTCGGCGGTTTTATCGGGAATATGGCCGCAAATGTGCCGGGGCTTTCCTGGCTGAATTACCGACAGACGTTTGGCCTGGAAGAGCCTATTGTCCGGACGCTTGGCCGGATTGTCCTGACTTTCGGCCTGACTATTCAGATCACGCGTGCCAGTATCATAGGAATTGTCCTGGCGATACTGATTTACAGATGGATATGATGATACAAGGGTTCAAAAGCCATAAATCGAATGCTCGCATTCGTATTTATGGCCTTGGCATAAGCATAGCCTTTTGGGGCGTCCGGAGAGGGAAAGTGCGGACGGAGGTTATGCAGTATGAACGAAAGATTTCACGAGTTGCCGGAGGAGGATCGCCCTTACGAGCGCTGTATGCGTTACGGGGTGCAGTCCCTGTCAAACAGGGATCTTCTGGCGGTGATTTTGCGGACCGGTGCGAAAGGCCGTAGTGTACTTGAGCTTGCAGGCGATATCCTGCGGTTGGTGCCGGAACGTGAGGGCTTTACCGGAATTCGCAGGTTAAGCCTTGAGGAACTCTCTCAGGTGCGGGGCATCGGGACGGTGAAGGCTGTTCAGCTCAAATGCCTGCTGGAGATTGCCAGGCGCATGGCGCGCGAGGAGGCCGGAGGAGGGACCTGTTTCCGGACAGCCTCTGAAGTGGCGGATTATTATATGGAGGACCTGCGCCATGAGGAGCAGGAGACGCTGCTTCTTCTGATGCTGAACCAGAAGGGCAGGCTTCTGCGGGAAAAATATCTGTTTCGCGGCACGGTGAATGCGTCGATGCTTTCGGCGCGGGAAATTTATATTGAAGCTTTGTCGGCACGTGCTGTACAGATTATTCTTCTGCATAATCATCCAAGCGGCGACGCGACGCCGAGCGCAGAAGATATCAGTGCGACAAAGCACATCGCGGAAGCGGGAAAGTGCCTCGGTATTCCGCTGTCTGATCATATTATTATCGGGGAGCACACCTATGTGAGCCTGCGCGAGGAACAATACCTATAAGGGAAAGAAGGATATACCATGAACAATCATTGTTTTGGCTGCGATTTTGGTTCTTACAACCTGAAGATTTATCACAGGGAGATGGACACCTGTCTGATGCAGCATAATATGGTCGCCGTGCTGGAGAGGGACGAAATGCTGGCATACGGAGACGAGGCTTATGCCATGTATGAGAATTTGGCCAGTATCAGTAATATGCAGACTTTCCTGAAAAGTTTTCTCGAGAGCACGACGAAGGGACAGCTCAAAGGTGCGGAATATTTTGTGGCGCTGCCGACAGACATGCAGGAACGGATCTTTACAACGCTGATTCAGGATTCAGCGCTGAAGCCGCGCACGGTTTATCTGGTTGACAAGCCTGTGGCGGCGGGACTTGGCCTTGGTATCAATGTGCGTGAGGCGCAGGGTGTAATGATCGTAGATATCGGCGCAGAGACAACGGAGATCTCGGTGTTGTCCCTTGGTGGCATTGTGATCAGTCGTCTGATTCAGACCGGCGGGCGTTCGATTGATGACGCCATTCAGAATGCGATTCGCAAGGAACACAATTTCTATATTGGGAGCAAGACCGCGGAGAGTATCAAGAAAGAACTTGCCAGTGCGGTTCCTCCGGAGGAAACTTCCATGCAGATCTGCGGCCGGAACATGGTCATCGGCCTGCCGCAGATGCTCGAGATTACCGCATCCTTCGTCTATGATTCCATTCGCGAACAGCTGAACGTGATCATGGATGCGGTGAAAACGATTCTTGAGCGTACGCCGCCGGAGCTTGGTGTGGACATCATCAAAAATGGCATTTATCTGACGGGGGGTTCCGCCAGAATCCACAGGATGGACGAATTACTGCAGGAAAAAACCGGTATCCGTGTGATCGTTGATGAGGAACCGGAGCTTAGCGTAGCAAGAGGACTTTCCCATGTGATCGGCGAACGCGAGTACCGCCAGCTCGCCTTTGTGACGAAGGAACAGAAGTATGAATAAGGACGGAGCGGCTGTCCATGAATGAAAAGAATCATATACAGTTTCCAAATAAATATGTTCTGCTTGTGCTGACGGTTCTCTGTGTTGGCCTGATGTCTCTGTCCTTTCTGACGGATTTTGACGGTGGCCTGCTGAATGATATCTCCGGTTATGTACTGGTCCCCGTACAGCGCGGCATCAATGTGGTTGGAAGCTGGGCGCGTGATAAGGCGGAGACGCTGGAGGAGATGCAGGCGCTCCAGAGTGAGAATGAGGAGCTGCGGGAGCAGGTAGCGGAGCTCACCCTGGAAAATAACATGCTTCTGCAGGAGCGCTATGAGCTGGAAGAGCTGCGCGAACTCTATAATCTGGACAACGATTACTCGGATCTGGAGAAAGTTGCAGCAAATGTGATCGGAAAGGATTCCGGGAACTGGTTCAACATGTTTGTCATTGACAAAGGTTCAGATGACGGGATTGAGGTCGATATGAATGTGATCGCGGACGGCGGTCTTGTCGGCATCGTCACGAAGGTTGGATCAGACTGGGCGCAGGTGCGCTCGATTATCGACGATATGAGCAATGTGAGTGCGATGATATTAAAGACCTCCGATTTGTGCTATGTACGTGGAGATCTTGAGATGATTACGGAGGGAATGCTGCAGCTGAACCAGCTTCGTGACGAGGATGATGAAGTCGAGACGGGAGACAAGGTTGTCACATCCTATGCGAGCGCCAAATACCATAAGGGGATACTGATTGGTTATGTCGGAGAACTTACGACGGATTCGAACAACCTGACAAAATCTGGTACGTTGACGCCGGCGGTCGACTTTGAGCACCTGAGTGCTGTGCTCGTGATTACGGAGCTGAAGCAGCAGGTAGACACGGACAGTGTGGAATCAGAGTGATCCTGCGCAGGAAGGGAGCAGTCGCCCATGAAGCGTAAAATCTTCATTGCATTGACGATTCTTATATGTTTTTTACTTCAGAGCACGGTGTTTCAGAGCCTGGCGGTCGCTTCCATCAGTCCGAATCTGCTGATTGTACTGGTTTCTTCCTATGGCTTTATGAGAGGAAAACGGGAGGGAATGTTCGTCGGGTTTTTCTGTGGTCTGCTTGAGGATATTTTCTATGGACGTCTGCTCGGAATGCATGCGTTGCTTTATATGTTTATTGGCTACGGAAACGGCTACTTTAACAGCATTTTCTATGGAGAGGATATCAAACTTCCGATTGGCCTGATTACGTTCAGTGAGCTGCTCTATGGACTGGGTACCTATGTGATTATGTTTCTGATGCGCAGCCGTTTTGCTTTCTGGTTTTATCTGAGGCGTATTATTCTGCCGGAGTTATTATATACACTTGTTGTGACGCTGTTCCTGTATCGCATTGTTTATCTTGTGGATCAGAAACTTGGAGGGGAAAATTAAGTTTGTTTGACGACCTGAAGGAATCTGTGCTGAATTTCATAACTTCGCGCGTCTTTGTGCTGATGATTCTTTTCCTCGTCTTTTTTGGCGTGCTGCTTGGGCGTGTCTTTGTGCTGCAGATCGTGCACGGGGAAGAATATGCGGAGAGCTTCACGATGAAGATTAAAAAGGAAGTGAACATCTCAAGTACCCGCGGCCGGATCTATGACCGGAATGGCGAGTTGCTTGCCGACAACGTTCTCTCTTATTCTGTGACGATTGAAGATAACGGCACTTACAGTTCGACACGGGAAAAACAGGCCACTCTGAACCGTACGATTCTTGAGGTTATTGAGATTGTGGAGTCGCACGGAGACAGTGTCGTGAGTGATTTCGGTATCATCTACAGGAACGGTGCGTACACTTACACGCAGGAAGGCACATCCCTTCTGCGCTTCAAGGCGGATGTGTACGGTTATTCTTCGGTGGACGACATGTCCGCGGAAGAGTATACGTCGACGGCTGAGGATATGGTGGAATATCTGTGCAGCAGCAGCCGTTATTATATTGCGGAAGACGCTTACACGGAGGAGCAGATTGCGGAGTACGACGTTCCGACCGGCCTTACGCCGGAACAGATTCTGAAACTGATTACGGTTCGTTACGCCATGAGTGGAAACAGCTATAAGCGCTACGTTACGACAACGATCGCTTCGGATGTCAGTGATGAGACAGTCGCGGAAATTCTGGAATGTCAGAGCGATCTGCAGGGTGTTGACGTCGAGGAGAGCAGTCTTCGTGTTTATTATGATGCGGAATATTTCGCAAATATTATCGGTTATATCGGGAAGCCGGACTCCGATGAGCTCGCTCAGCTGCAGGAAGAGGATGAAAGCTATGAGGCGAATGATCTCGTAGGTAAGGCAGGAATCGAGATGTATATGGAGACTGAACTGCAGGGCACCAAGGGACAGCGTACAATCTATGTGGACTTTGTTGGTAATGTCCTTGAGGGGGAGAGCGAGACGGAGCCGGAGGCCGGAAATGATGTTTATCTGACGATCGACAAGGATCTGCAGATTGCAGTTTACAATATTCTGGAACAGCGCCTTGCGGGTATTCTGGTGTCGAAGATTCAGAACACAAAAACTTACACCGCGACCTCGAGCAGCTCGGCGGCGGACATCATGATTCCGATCTATGACGTTTACTATGCGCTGATTGAGAACCATATTATCGACACTTCGCATTTCACGGAGGACGACGCGACAGAGCTTGAACGGTCGGTGCAGACAAGATTTGAGTCATATCTTGAGGATACGATCAATGAGATTATGGCGGAACTGATGTCGGACAATCCGGCAGCATACACAGATCTCACGATCGACATGAAGAATTATATGAGCTATATCGTATCGGATGTGCTGATGGGAGAGAATCAGGTACTGGTCAGCTCTGAAATTGACACGTCGGATGAGACTTATATCGCCTGGACGACCGACGAGGTCATCAGTCTGAAGGAATATCTTGAGTATGCGATTTCGATGAACTGGGTGGATGTCTCCGGGCTTGATGTGGAGTCTGCCTACCTGAATTCGGATGAGATCTATGAGGTGCTGCTTGAATTTATTTCGACAGAGCTTGCGGCTGATGACGAATTTCATACAATGGTGTATAAATATATCCTTCAGGACGATATTGTGTCGGGAAGAGAGATTTGTCTGCTCTTGTATGACCAGGACATTCTGGAGTATGATGAAGAGACGATCGAACGCCTCGAGAATGGCACGTATGCGGCCTATACCTTCATGGTTGACAAGATCAGCAACCTTGAGATCACGCCGGCGCAGCTCGCGCTGGAGCCCTGCAGTGCGGGCTGTGTGATCACCGACCCGAACACCGGGGAGGTACTGGCCTGCGTCTCCTATCCGGGTTATGACAACAACCGCCTGACGAATACGATGGACTCGGAATACTATGCACAGTTGAACCAGGATCTGTCGAGCCCGCTTTACAGCAAGGCGACGCAGCAGCAGACAGCGCCGGGTTCCACTTTCAAGCCGGTGGTGGCGACAGCCGGACTGGAGGAGGGCGTCATCACGATCTCGGAGACGATTCACGCGACCGGCGTCTTCACGGATGCCTACGGTTCTCCGACCTGCTGGATCTACAATCAGTATCACGGAAGCCATGGAAACATCAATGTGATTGACGCAATCCGTGTTTCCTGCAACTACTTCTTCTATGAGGTTGGTTTCCGACTTGGCGGAGGAAGGACAACGGGCTATTCCTCGGATCAGGCTCTGGAAATTCTGGCGGAGTATGCGACAGAATTTGGTCTGAACACGACATCCGGTATCGAACTTTCGGAGACAGAGCCGCAGCTCTCTGACACGGATGGAGTCCGTTCTTCGATCGGGCAGGGTAACGCGCTCTTTACCGTGTCACAGCTTGCCCGCTACGTCAGTGCGATCGCAAACCGGGGGACGGTATATGATCTGACGCTGCTCGACAAAGTGACGGATTCTGAGGGAATTACTATTGAAGATTATTCGGCGTCAGTATATAATGAAATTGATATTGCAGATTCCACCTGGTACGCGATTCAGGAGGGAATGTACGAGGTGGCGCAGAATACAAGCGCTTTCGAAGACCTTGAACTGACGATCGCAGGAAAGACCGGTACGGCGCAGCAGTCGAAGAGTCATCCGAACCACGCGTTGTTTATCGGATACGCGCCATATGAGAGCCCACAGATCGCGATCGCGATCCGTATCGCAAACGGCTATACCTCGGCGAATGCGGCTTCGATGGCAGCAGACATTTTCCGGTATTATTTTGAACTTGAGGATGAGGAAGACATCGTGACAGGCACCGCCACGAACGCGACGACGGAAGTCATTAATGACTAGAAGATACATGGGGAGAAATGAATGAGTGTTGTAATCAAGAGCAATAAATACGGGATTACGCTGGTTCTGGATCGTGAGACGCCTTTTTCAGAGCTGCTCACGCAGATTGGTGAAAAGTTTAAGGCATCCGCCCGTTTTTTCCGGGGGGCACAGATGGTGCTTGCTTTCGAAGGAAGAGTCTTAAATCAGGAAGAGCAGATGCAGGTGCTCCGTGTGATCGAGGAAAGCTCCGGACCGGAGATCCTCTGTGTGATGGAGCAGGATGCGCTTAAGGAGTCTTTTATGCGGGCGGCGCTGGAAGAGCGTCAGGCCGCACAGGCCGTATCAGACGGCAGATTTTATAAGGGAACGCTCCGCTCCGGCCAGGTGCTCGAGTCCGAGACGAGCATTATTATCCTTGGAGATGTGAATCCGGGCGCGACGATCGTCTCAAAGGGAAATGTGGTTGTCCTCGGTTCGCTCAAAGGAACGGTTCAGGCGGGCGCGGCGGGAAATGACAGTGCGTTTGTGGCGGCTCTTGATATGGAGCCGATGCAGATCCGCATCGCGGACAGTATTGCGCGCAGCGGAGATGGTAAAAAATCCAGGCAGCCTGTCGAACCGATGATTGCCTATACAGAGGACGGCAATATTTATATGGAACCTCTCACAAAGGAGGCCATCAATGACATTCGCATCTGACCAGCCCTGTGGCGCAGCCAGATGATCGATAAAAAACTGGAGGAAGCAAAATGAGTGAAGTAATTGTTATTACATCGGGAAAGGGCGGAGTCGGAAAGACGACGACCACAGCCAACGTGGGAACAGGCCTTGCGAAGCTGGGGCAGAAGGTTGTTATGATCGACACGGATATCGGCCTTCGCAATCTGGATGTGGTCATGGGACTGGAAAATCGTATTGTATATAACCTGGTCGATGTGGTTGAGGGCAATTGCCGGATCAAGCAGGCACTGATCAAGGACAAGCGTTATCAGAATCTTTACCTGTTGCCGTCTGCACAGACGAGGGATAAGACTGCGGTCAGTCCGGAGCAGATGATAAAATTGATTGAGGAGTTACGGGAAGAGTTTGATTACATACTTCTGGACTGCCCGGCAGGGATCGAGCAGGGGTTCAAAAATGCGATTGCGGCGGCGGATCGTGCGCTGATCGTGACGACGCCGGAAGTATCTGCGATCCGCGACGCGGATCGTATCATTGGTCTTCTGGAAGCCAATGAGATTCGCAGCTCAAACCTGATTGTGAACCGGATCCGCATGGATATGGTAGAGAGTGGAAATATGATGTCGATGGATGACGTGGTGGAGATCCTGGCGATCGACCTGATCGGCGCGGTGCCGGATGATGAGAACATTGTAATTTCCACAAACCAGGGTGAGCCGTGTGTGGGTGATTCTTCTCTGGCGGGTCAGGCTTATATGAATATCTGTCGCAGAGTCATGGGCGAAGAGGTGCCTTTCCTCGATTTAAAGACAAAGACCAGCTTCTTCGGAAAATTAAAGAAATTGTACGGTGAGGTGGGCTTCGCATTTGGCCTTTATGGATTTCTTTTACAGGAAACGTTCGGGAGAGGTGGCGAAGGATCGGCTGAAGCTGCTTCTGATTTCGGATCGTGCGAACTGCTCTCCGGATATGATGGAAGCAATTAAGAATGATATTATCAATGTGCTTTCCAAATACATGGAGATTGATAACGAGAATCTTGACATCCAGATCACACAGACCGAGTCGGAGGACGGACACGGGACAGTGCCGGTGCTCTGTGCGAACATTCCGGTTCGGGATATGAAGAAGAGGAGCTGATAGAGTGGGAAATCAGGTGAGCGATGTTTAAGCAATACAGTCTGAGGGATTTCAGAGTGCGGCTGGTGGTGCTGGTTTACATTATCTCGATTCTTGGGGTACTGGTGATCGGGAGCGCAGCGGAGGAGTATCGGAGCCAGCAGCTTATCGGCATGGCGCTCGGGACGGTCGCAATGATTTTCTTTACACTGTTTGACTACCATGTGATCCTGAAGTTTTCCTGGGTGCTTTACGTGGTCAATCTGGTCCTGCTGCTTGCGGTGGAGCTGGGGATGGGCGTGGAGGTAAACGGTGCGACCCGCTGGCTGAAGATTGGTTCTTTCCGTTTTCAGCCGTCTGAATTGACGAAGCTCTTTCTGATCCTGTTTTTTGCCTGGTTTTTTGCTAAGTATCAGGAGCGGCTGAACACAATATCGATCATACTGGCTTCGCTGGTTCTTCTGGCGATTCCCCTGGCACTGATTGTCGCGCAGCCACATTTGTCGGCGACGATCACGATCGCGTTTATCTTCTGCGTGCTGATCTTTGCGGCAGGATTAAGCTATAAGGTTATTGTGGGTATTATTGCGGTTACGGTGCCGTCAGTCCTGATCTTTATCCATATGATTTTACAGGAGGAACAGGAGATCCTGAGCGATTATCAGCTCAATCGTATTCTGGCGTGGCTGAATCCGACGGAGTACGCGGACGATGCCTATCAGCAGCAAAACTCGATCATTGCGATCGGTTCCGGGCAATTATACGGAAAAGGGCTCTACAACAGCGACATTACCTCGGTCAAAAACGGCAATTTTATCGTTGAGCCGCAGACAGATTTTATCTTTGCGGTTCTGGGAGAAGAACTTGGATTTATCGGTTGTGCTGCTGTCATTGTTCTGCTTGCACTGATCGTGCTGGAGTGCCTGCGGATCGGGAGAAGGTCGCGGGACTCAGCGGGCATGATTGTCTGTTGTGGATTCGCGGGACTGATCGCGTTCCAGAGCTTTGCAAATATCTGTGTGGCGACCGGCCTGATGCCGAATACTGGTATGCCGCTTCCATTCGTCAGTTATGGAATGTCTGCGCTGATCATGTTGTATATGGGTATAGGTATGATACTGAACATAGGGCTGCAGCCCAAAAAATATTGATAAGGGGTATAAGGCATGAACATTGGATTGATTGCACACGACGCAAAAAAAGTGCTGATGCAGAATTTCTATATCGCTTACCGGGGGATATTGTGCAAGAATGAGCTTTACGCGACCGGCATGACCGGCAGGCTGGTCGAAGAAGTGGCAAATTTGTCCGTGCACAAATTTCTGGCCGGTCATCTCGGTGGCGAGCAGCAGCTTGGGGCGCAGATCGAACACAACCAGATTGATCTGGTTATTTTCCTGCGCGACCCCGTCCAGCCGAAAAAACATGAGCCGGATGTGTATAACATCGTCAGTCTCTGCGATGTGCACAACATTCCGATCGCTACGAATCTTGCGACGGCGGAACTTCTGGTAAAATCACTTGACAGAGGGGATCTGGAATGGCGTGAAGCTTATAAGTAAGAGAGTGCCGGCCTTATTGATGGTCTGCCTTTTAGGTGCAGCTTCTCTGGACGGCTGTGCGGCTGCTTCCAGTCTGGAGAACGCGTTTACGGCGGATGATCCGGCGCTGGGCGTGCTGTCCGGAGGTGAAGATTCAGAGGTCTCCTATTATGCGGAGGACCTGTGCGTGACCGCGGAGGACGTGGATGAGTTGTCAGTCGATACCTCAGAGTCTTATGGCGCCTGTTTTTTCCGCCTGGATACGGCGGAAGTGCTGTATGCGAACAATATTCATGCACAGCTCTATCCGGCCAGCACGACAAAGATCATGACTGCATTACTGGCGATTGAGAACGGAGATCTTGACGCTTCCACAACGGTCAGTGAAACTGCGGTTACCTTTACGGAGGATGGTGTTTCCACAGCAGGGCTGAAGGAGGGAGAAGTTCAGACTCTCCGGCAGCTTTTGTATGCTCTTTTGCTTA
>JAJPZP010000221.1 GCA_021204285.1 Lachnospiraceae bacterium
GGAAATTACATATCCCACAAAATCCGTGGGCGTCAGCTGTCCACGGATCAGCATGGCAATGGAGCCGGCCGGATTAATATGACAGCCGGAAATATTTCCGATGCTGTAGGCCATCGCCACGATTACCAGGCCAAAGGCCAGGGCTGTCAGGAGATAGCCGCTGCCTGAAGCACTGTCGCAGCCAACTGCAACCGCCGTCCCGCAGCCGAATGTCACCAGGACACATGTGCCGATTACCTCGGCGATGTACTTTTTGATACTTTTCATTTGAAAAGCCTCCTTTCTCAAGTCCAGTATACCCCCATACTGCGAAAATTCAAATCAATATTTGGTCATAATTATCTTATATATCTTTCCGTCGACCGCCTCTACCTTCAGCACGCCATCCTCCTCATAATACCAGAAAGCTTCCGTTCCGTCTTCTCCATCGAAAACGTGCAGAACCTTTCCCTGTTCCGTCAGATTCAGATTATAATAACCATCCACACACAACTCCGGAACATCCTCCAGTCCATACAACTCCAGGGCTTTCGTGTAATCATCCCCCACGCGCAGCGAACCGGCGCACAGAAAATCCGGATTTGCAATATCAACGGTACGTGCTACCGTCTGAGAGACATACAGGGATTCGAAATAAAAATCAATATCTCCTTCTTCATATCCTTCTGCTAGCGTATTCCCGTTTTTCCCATAATAAGACATCACGGTGGACAGATGAGACACCCCCTCATAGGTAAAATAAGACAGCTTCACCCCATCCCTGTCTTCATAGGTTTCCGCCACCTCTTCCATCTCTGTAACTCCCAGCTGCACATCGTCTACCGTATACTGTACTTCGATCTGCTCAACGATATCTGTCAGCTCCGCCTCCAGCACGGTCAGCCACTCCGCCCGAAGCTCCTCCTGCCTGACGTACAGATTTTCATCGCCCGTCTTCTCACAACCATTTTCCAGGACAGCGATTCCTTCTTTATAATTGCCCTGAATGACCAGAAGCTCCGCCAGCTCCAGATAATAATCCGGCTCCGATGGCGTCAGCTCCATCGCTCTGCCGAACGCAGCTTCCGCCTGCCCGTAATCTTCACTTTCGACATACGTCTGCCCCAGCCGGACTAAAGCGTTCGTTCCACGCTCAATAATCGTATCACGGGAATCCTCCGGGACAGACTCAGAAAGAACCATCCAGAAATCATACTG
The DNA here is from genome assembly GCA_021204285.1 of Lachnospiraceae bacterium. GTDB lineage: Bacteria > Bacillota > Clostridia > Lachnospirales > Lachnospiraceae > Hominiventricola. The sequence goes on from JAJPZP010000221.1 coordinate 1,198, forward strand.
CCTGTCCGCATCATTCAGATTTTCACAGGCTTCTGCGGCAGCATCGACCAGACTGTCCATTTCTTCTTCCGATAATTCAATCTCTGACGTGCTTAAAACTTCAAAAGCCGCATCGGCTGCAGACACTGCGGACTCATAATCCTGCATTCCTGTATAGGCCTCTATAAGCCCGATATAATCCGAAATTTCCTCCGGGTCAGCCTCCAGCGCCGCTGTAAATGCCTGGGCGGCGGCCTCGTAATCCTCTTCCTCCAGATATGTCTGTCCCGACTCTGCCTCTCTGACAGCCTGCTGCGCGTTATTCCCGCTGCAGGCTGTCAGTGAAAACATCAGCAAAAGGACAAGGACTCCGTACTTTTTTTTCACGCTCATCTTTCGCAATCTCCCACTCCGGTTACAAAATGCTCTGTCGTTTTTTATATTAACTGTTTTTCATGAAGAAATCAACTATTGTCCGGAGCTGCATAACGAAAAATGACTGTTTGAAGTCCTGCTCAGAATCCGGTGACTGCCCGCTTCAGTCCCTCCAGTGCTTCTGACGCGCTTTTAAGACTGTCCTCCTTCACGCCCATGTAGTACTTTACCTTCGGTTCCGTTCCTGACGGGCGCACGCAGCACCACGCGCTGCGCTCCAGTTCAAAGTACAGCACATTCGATTCAGGGAGACCCGTCGGGGTCTTCTTTCCGGTCACCAGATCCTGTCTTATGCCGGCCTGATAATCGCGCAGCGCCAGAACCTTAAAATCCCCGATCTGCCGCGGCGGATCGCTCCGCATATCCGCCAGGATCCTCCGGATCTTCTCCGCACCGTCAATGCCCTTCATCGTAACTGACACCAGGTCTTCCTTATAATAGCCGTATTTCTCATAAATACGCAGCATCTGATCCCAAAGTGTCAAACCCTTTTCCTTATAATAAGCCGCAGCTTCACAGAGCTCCATGACCGCCACGACTGCGTCCTTATCCCTGGCGTGTGTTCAGACCAGGCAGCCGTAGCTCTCCTCATATCCGAAAAGATAGGTATGGGAACCGCTCTCCTCAAAAAATTTAATCTGCTCACCGATATATTTGAATCCCGTCAGCACCTCGATGAGCTCCACTCCATACTCTCTGGAAATCTCATCCGCCATATCAGAGGAAACGATGGTCTTCACCAGCGCGCCGTTCCCCGGAATCTTTCCCTGCTCCCGAAGTGCCGAGAGTTCATACTCCGCGATCAGGAGTCCGGACATATTGCCTGTAAACGGCATATACGCTCCACTCTTCGTATCCTTCGCGTAGACGCCCAGGCGATCTGCATCCGGGTCAGTGGCAAGCACCAGATCCGCATCCGTCTCCTTCGCCAGAGCGAGCGCCAGAGCAAAGGCTTCCGGATCCTCCGGATTCGGATAAGGCACGGTGGGAAAATCTCCGTCGGGAAGCTCCTGCTGCGGCACCACCCATACCTGTGTAAAGCCAAGCTCTCGCAGCACACGGCGCACCGGCAGATTTCCGGTTCCGTGCAGCGGCGTGTAGACAATCTTCAGGCTGTCTGCCATGCGCCGGATCGCGTCCGGATTACGCACAAGTTTTTTCAGCTCCTCCATATAGCGACGGTCCATCTCCTCCCCGATTACATGAAACAGCCTCGCCTCCTCAGCCTCTTCACGTCCCATCATGCGAATCGACGCAAAATCAGTCACTGCGTTCACCTCGTCAATGATCTCCCGGTCCCGCAGCGCGGTAATCTGCGCACCGTCCTCCCAGTACACCTTATAGTCATTGTACTCCGGCGGATTGTGGCTGGCTGTCACAACGATGCCCGCGATGCAATGCAGTTCACGAAGCACGAAGGACAACTCCGGCGTGGGTCTGAGCGTCTCAAAGCGATAGGTACGAATTCCATTGGCATTGAGACAAAGAGCGGCCTTTTCTGAGAATTCCACAGACATCCTGCGGGAATCAAAAGCGATCGCCACTCCCTTCTCCTCACCGCCCTGCTTTTTGATGTAATTGGCGAGCCCCTGCGTCGCCTTCGTCACGGTGTACACATTCATCCGGTTTGTCCCTGCCCCGATCACACCGCGCAGACCGCCGGTTCCAAAAGAAAGATCCTGATAAAAACGATCTTCAATCTCCCTCTCATCCCCGGCAATTGCCAGAAGCTCTGCTCTTGTCTCCTCATCAAAAATCGGATCACTGCACCACTGCTCATATTTCTCTCTGTATCCCATCATAGACTCCTTCCCTGGTATAGCATAACTACACTCCTCAGGCTTATTTTTTACTGGTTTTCATTATAGAGCTCTCCAGGGGGCAAGTCAAACCCTCCTTCATGGCTGCAGATCAGAGAAAATACAGAAGATCAGCCGGCATAGGGAAGCATTTCAAAATACTCATACTCCGACACCCCGTCGATGTAGAGTGTCCACGCATCCTCTCCGTCACCGCGCACATAAGAGAGGCTGCCTGTCTCGCCGCTCTCCTCGTCGCGGTAATACGCTGTCCCGGCATTGTCGGAACCCGTGATGCGAATGCGCGTTCCCACCGGCAGCGTTGTCTCCTCTCCATCCGCCGTAACCGGCAGCTCCCGCGCTACAGTCAGCACACGCCAGGCGTAACGGTCGGAACGAATCGCAAAGATATCCTCCGTCTGCATGAGTTCTCCGCTCTCCCCGATCACATAATCCATGTAGGCATAGTAGGTTCCCAGCACATCCAGATGGACGCGCAGCGTCAGGACTTCCGCTCCAACCGTCCCGTTCTGCAGGCTCACATTCTCGAGACGGCTGCGCAGCACAGGGCTGCCGTCCGTGATCTCGCAGAGGAAACAGACATAATCGTCCGACGCATAGTCGGCGTCAAACAGCACAAAGCTGCGATCGTCGGACAAGCGAAGCAGATACGCGTCGCCGAAGCTGCCGAATTCGCCCGCCTCCAGCGATTCCCCGTTCAGACTCAGAGATACCGGCGCCATCCCGTAGTCCTCGTCCACAGGCATATCAATACGAAGCGTCCCCAGATCCGTCTCCACATCCGCATTTGCGGAAAATCTTCCTGCGCCCACGCCATTCATTCCGGAATAGGTTTCCTTCATATATGCGCCGAATTCATCATAAGGACAACACACAAAGGCCGCACCCATGGCATAGGGACCTACTTCGTAGGGGTCAAATATAAAGGTAATGCCCTCCGCGTCCAGATACCAGTCCGGCTCTGCCTCCCACATGGCCGCAACCGTCTCCTCATAGTCCTCGAAGAGCTCGTCCCCATGATCCGCCGCGAGCTTCTCCACAATCCACTGCTGTGCTGCGTCCTGAAAACCATCTTCATCCGTCAGGATATCAGAAAGTGTCAGAATTTCTCCGCTCTGCGCGTCGAAGGTCACACCGGTATAGCCGGAATTTCCATGCGCGCCACCGATGTAGGCATAACTCAGAATCGTGAGGCTCACGACGCTCTCGTCCACGCGGCAGAGCTCCGCCTCCCGCCACGCGTCATAATAATAACTGTCCGCATCCCACTCTGTATACGCGGCCTCCTCCGCAGCATAGCCGGAAAGCTCCTCGCAACTCTCCCAAAGTTCTTCCGTCTGCTCCTCATTCCATTCGGTTACAGCCTCGCTGAGAGTCTCGTAGCTCTCCCCGCTGACAGAAATGCTGTCATTTTCCACGTGCATGAGCCAGCGTGCACCGTCCTCGCTGTACCAGTCCCTGTCGTTCGTCTCGATTTCCACACGTGGAGCTTCATTCTCCGAAAATTCCTCCGCCTGTGATGTCTCCGCCGACTGTTCCTGTACACTTTCCTCTGCAGAGAATTCTTTCACGTCAGTCTTTATGGTCTCTTCCCCGGAAATATCCTGATCCGCCGTACCCGCGCAACCCATAAGCAGCGCACAGGCCAGCGCCAGCCCTATGGAAATTTTTCTGTATTTCATACCCATCCACCCGTTTCCTCTCTTATTCATATTCAGAATGATTGATTTTAAGGCTGATTCCTATATGCCTGCTGAGCGTCATTGGCGCTCAGCCGCCTTTCCTTTCGTTTCGAATACAATAAAAAACAGCTCCACGGCGTGCCTGTATGGAGCGACGCCTGTGAAGCCATTGTAGCACAGATTCAGACTACAGAATCTTAAGTTTTCTGAAATTCACCTTCGGTTTAATGTCTGTCCCAGACATGTCAAACTTTGCGATTTTCTCCGGATGCAGCCTTTACTTTGCTTCCCCTGCCATAAAACGAACCGTGGAAACAGGTCGGGCCTGCCCTGCCTCCGCCCGCTGCCCCGGCAGGATGTCCTTGTAGCGGTACACGCTGAGAACCAGCCCGAGCAGAATATAGGAGCAGACCACGTTGCTGCCGCCCTGCGAAAAGAAGGGCAGCACTGTGCTCATCACCGGGGAGAGCCCCAGCGTCATGGCCAGTGTCAACAGCGTCTCGAAGAGAAAGACGACGCCGCAGCTGAGTCCTAAGATCATGCCGAGCTGGTTTCTCTGCCGCAGCGCGGTGCGGAACACGCGTCCGATCAGCGAGAGCAGAAAGAACACGACCGCCACCGCGATCACAAGGCCGCAGGTCCAGGCGATGCTGACCAGGATATACTCGCTGTTCGCGCCGGGCAGTGTGTCGTAGAGCTCCCCGCCTCCGCGCAGGCCAACGAGGCTGCTTTCCGTCAGAAACTGCCTGGCCACCTGCTCCGTGTAGGCCGTCTCTGATGAGCCGGAGACAAAGGCCGCGAGACGCGCCATCTGGTAAGAAGTCAGCCCGTCGCTTACCCCCAGAAAGAGAATCCCTGCGGATGGCAGCAGCACCGCGACGCCGCCAAGAAAGGCAAGCACCTTCTTTTTCGCCACCGCATACCAGCCCTTCCCGATCGCAAAGGCCAGTACCGCCGCGAGCATCAGTCCGAAGATCGCCGCACGACTGAAATACGTAAGCTGCAGCATCAGCAGAACCGGGACCGCCAGCCACAGAAGGATTTTCCATAAGCAACGGTATCCCTGTCCGCGATAACGGTACAGCACCGCGCCGAAAAGCGGCACATAGAGCACGGCGAGAGCGCTCAGTGGAATATAGAAGAATCCCAAGCCAAGGCCGATCACGCTCCCGTTCATCCGGATCCCCAGGGGAAGGGCAAGCGCCAGCAGAAGAAGTACGACTCCCGCCGCCTGCCTGCCGTATTTCGCAAGGACGCTGTAGTCGAGCCGGTAGATCAGCAACATCAGTGCAAAGCCCGTCACCGTGAAAAGGATATGTCGCAGGGCGAGCGAATTGCCGAGGGAATATTCCTGCGACAGTAATAACTGTGCCGCGATGCTGAGCAGACTCAGGATCCCGACAATTCCGAGTGAATGCCAGTCCGTCCGCGGCCGGTGAACACCATCCAGCGCGACGCCCGCCTCCACCGGGTCACCCATCTCGCGCACCGCCCTTTCGAGCGCCTCTTCCGGAAACATGCCCTCCGCCTCGTAGGCCTCCGCCTGGTCGCGGATATGCGCCTCCATCTCTTCGCGTACGAAATCGCGCACTCTGACGCAGCGGATCTGCTCCGTGACCGCGTCGAGATATTCCTTCATCTGCATCGTCACACCTCCATCGCCAGCACGCTGGAAACCGCCCGCGAATAAGTCTCCCTCTCTTTCTTCTTGCGCTGCAGCTGCTTTCTGCCCTCTTTCGTGATCTGATAGTATTTCCGGGTCTTCCCCTGCACCTCGCGCTCGTAGGATGTGAGGAAATCCTTCTCTTCCAGTCCGTGCAGCAGCGGGTAGAGCGTCCCCGCCTTCAGCTCGAATACATTCTGTGAGCGGCTGCGCAGTGCCTCGATCATCTCGTAGCCGTACATGTCCTTCTCCGAGAGCAGCTTGAGGATCATCATCCCCATGCTGCCGGAGAGCAGCGTTCTGTCGATTGCCATGTTTGTCGTCCTCCTTATATAGATAGTCTATATATCGTTAATCTATATATTATATCTAGTATCTATATATGTCAAGAGTAAAAAGGAAACTTTTGGATTTTTCCATGTTTCAGTTATAATTGAAAAAATACCTTACAGAAAGCTGTATAGGCTGTATAGAAAAGAGGATGAACATGCCACAGTTAAGCAGACGCGTAGGAACCTTTACCGACTCGGTCATCCTCCGGATGACCAGCATCAGCGACCAGTATGGAGCCATCAATCTCTCGCAGGGCTTTCCGGACATAGATCCGCCGAAAGCGCTCATGGATGCCCTGGCAAAAGCCGCCTATGAGGGGCCGCACCAGTATTCCATCACCTTCGGCGCGAAAAATTTCCGGCAGGCTCTCGCTGAAAAGCAGGCAAAAGCGATCGGGCGCGCGATCGACCCGGAGACGGAGATCGTCGTCACCTGCGGCGCGACCGAGGCCATGATGTGCGCGATGATGACCATCTGTAATCCCGGCGACAGGGTCATCGTCTTTTCGCCCTTCTATGAAAATTATGGAGCGGACGCGATCCTCTCCGGCGCGGAGCCGATCTATGTCCCGCTTGTACCGCCGGAGTATCAGTTCGACCCTGCCCTTATCGAGGACGGCTTCCGGCAGGGCGCGAAGGCCATCATCCTCTGCAATCCCTCCAATCCCTGCGGAAAGGTATTTACGAGGGAAGAGCTCGTCACGATCGGGGAGCTCGCGTTGAAATACGACGCCTTCGTCGTTACGGACGAGGTCTATGAGCACATGGTCTACGAGCCGAACGTCCACATCTGCATGGCCTCGCTTCCGGGAATGTACGAGCACACGATCACCTGTAATTCCCTGTCGAAGACCTTCTCCATCACAGGCTGGCGGCTCGGCTATCTGATCGGACCCGCGGACGTCGTCGAGGCCGCGAAGAAAGTGCACGACTTTCTGACCGTGGGCGCGGCTGCCCCGCTGCAGGAGGCCGCGGCGGTCGGACTGCATTTCGATGAAAGCTACTATGAGGGACTGCGCGAACTCTACACGAAGAAGCGCGACTTCTTCCTGCAAGGACTCGATGAGGCGGGCCTCACGCACAATGTCCCGCAGGGAACCTATTTTGTAATGGTGGATATTCAGGAATTTCTTGATCTTCCGCAGTTCGCTGGCTGGACGGACCTGCAGTTCTGCGAGTGGATGATCCGGAACGTCGGCGTGGCGGCCGTGCCGGGCTCGAGCTTCTTCCGCGAGCCGGTCAACCGCTACATCCGCTTCCACTTCGCGCGGGAGGAGGAGACGCTCTCCGAGGTGATCCGCAGACTGTGCAGGATGAGAGAGCTGCTGGGGTGAAGCTTCTATCTACCCCAGCTTCGTAAACTCCCCGGCCTTCTCCCGGAACTGCTGAAACAGCGGAATAAAGTCGTGGACAATCGTGTCAAAACAGTCCCGCGCCATGCTGCCGTCATAGTCGTGGGTAAGTTCATTACGCATGTCCAGCATATTCATCCACGCGTCGTCCGAAATCAGCTGTACGCTGCAGGCAGTCCGCAGCGTCTCGCGCGGAGAACCGGTGGCAAAGTTCTGGATTTTGTGATATTTCACGATGATATCCTTCATCACCTTCCAGGCGATGTCGAAGGTCAGGCTGAATTTCTGGACTGTGCCGCTCAACACGAACTCATCCGCGGGATCCCTTGCGAGCGCTTTTTCCAGCGCGGACAGACTGCTGCAGTAGCTGTTATAACGGTTAATAAATTTTGCGTCCATAGCGATCCATGTCCTCCTTCAGATATTTATTTTTGCATTTATCATACTCAAAAACATCGATTTTCTTCAGCGTCGGGATCCGGTCGATCTCTTCCTTCAGATCAAAAATCCGGACGCCTCCCTTTATAACGATATCAATATCACTGGTCCCGGTCGCCGTGCCATTCGCATGGGAACCAAAAAGATAGAGATGCTCTACCTCATACTTGCGGCACAGGCTCTCTACCTGTTCCAGAATCTCATCAATCGTCAGATTCGCCATGCGCGGCTCCTTTCCGGGACTTTTCTTCTCTGATTATACATCCTCAGGGTTTTGTTACGCAAGGTATCATTTTCCAGAAGTAAATGCCAGGAAAGCAGGCATCAACCATATAATAAAGCTGACGCCCGCTTCCCATCTGAAATTCTACTATTTACAATCCATTATCAGTTCTGCTGTCCCTGAGGAGCCGCCTCTTTATCCTTCAGAAGCGGGTGCACCAGAATCGCCAGGATAAGCGCTACAACACTGATAATCGCGGTGGCAACAAAGCGATTGTAGGTGGAGACTTCACCAAGGAAACCGCAAACCCACCCGGTTGCGTAGTTTGACAGGAACATTCCCAGATTCATGCTGCCCATCACGAAGGAGATTCCGATGGGAATCATATAGCCCGGCAGCCGCTTGGAAGCTTCACCGATCAAATACGGCACGGACGCGGATTTACCGATACCTACCAGGAACGCGCCGACAACGACACCTGCGAGCGAAGTCGTGATCGTGCAGCACAGAAGGTATCCGATAAACATAGTCAGGCAGAAGAACGGCATAAACCATTTACCCAGAGGCTTGCAATACTTGCTGTATGTCGCTCCCGCAACCACGGCGCTGAGTGTAACCACAGCCGTCGCGATACCGGAATGCAGAGATGTACCCAGCTGAAAATCGGTAATAATATAGCTGGAGATGTAGACGGAAAACGTGTAACAGCAGATGAAGAATACAACATACTGGACACACATGAGCCACACCTTCGCCGGGATCAGACTGAGTTTGACCGGAGGCTTCTCACCGCTGAACGCATTCTTCTGCTGCGGCGCATCCTTCTCTGTCGGGCAGAGAATCGCGACAATAAGAAATGCGGGAATTGCAAGGAAATACAGATAATATGCGTTCTGCCATCTCACAGCTCCCAGCCAGCCGCCGACAAACGACATAACGAGAGCTCCCGCATGCATACAGGAGTTGCAGTAGCCATGGTATTTTCCTCTCTCCTCCGGCTCTGTAAATTCAGAAATAACAGAGCTGGGAACCGAACCTGTAATTCCGGAGACGATACCGGTGAACGCGCTGGCGAGCATCAGCCAGCCGAAATCCCATTTTCCACCGCCGACGGTAAAAATGAAACCGTTTACAACGACCAGAGCCATCGCCACCAGGAGAAGATATTTTTTCGGCACTCTCATCGAAATCGGCCCTACCGCAAAGGCCATCACTACGCCCACCAGCGGCTGAATCGTCATAATCAGCACAATGGTTGCGACAGCGACGCCCTGCTGCGCATAATCCGCAATGATATAAGCAAGTACCGCGGTTGTGACCATCGCGATCATACCGAGCGCAGATGCGGAACAAGCGCTCACAATTGCTTTCATCTTATTACTC
>JAJPZP010000233.1 GCA_021204285.1 Lachnospiraceae bacterium
TTCCAGCGTCTCCAGCAGCAGACAGTGGTCATACAGCCATGCAAGAGATTCATTCAGCCTGCGACTCTTAAGCTGTTCCAGCAGAAACTCCTGCAGCTTCCGGCGATGGCCGTCCATCTCAGGAAGGTCAAGGCCTCCATAACGAACCAGATTACAGTAAAAAGCCGCCTTTTGTCTTCCGGTCAGCGTATTATGATAATCAAAATACAGAATCACCTGCCGCGGTAGAAGCTCCGGATAGTCTTCCGGCAGGGAATACATAAAGTATTCGTAGAGATTGGTGATTTTCGCATCAAGTTCCACGCCCTTCTGGTACCAGACGAAAGCATCCGCATCCGTCCGATGACCGCGAATGTGAATCGCGCAGACTGCACCAACGGTCTCCCTGCATGGATTTGTCTGGTAACAGCCCTTCAGGAGTCTGGCAGCCAGCGGCGACCAGCGTTTCAAGCGGGACGCCTGCTTCGCGATAAGCAGCGAAGTCTCCGCATTCAGAAGTCCGCAGGAACTCGCCCAGGCGCAGGTCTGCAGCGCAAAGGCGTCCAGCCTTCCGAACAGCGCCATATCACTCTTCAGATAAGACCAGGCCGCCTGGTAGATAAGCCGGCTGCGCGTTCCCGCCCGGAACTGCCGTTCCAACAGTTTATATGCAGTTCGCGGATTTTCCTTCAGCTTCGGGTCAAGCTCCAGCAGAAAGAGCACAATCAGCCACAGCTTCGGATTCTTCTGGTATAACCTCTGGAGCTGCGGGATCGCTGCAGCAGTCGTCTCCATATTGTCCTGATACAGGCAGTTTACGTAGAGAAACAGCGCTCTCGTCACAGCATCGCGCTGCTGAAAAAGGCGCGTCCTCTCGTATTTCTTCAGAATCCAGCCTGCCTCCTCGCTTCGCTCCTCCTTCAACAGCACCCAGGCGTCAAGCAGCGGAGCAATCGGCGAATTCGGCGTCTCCTTTCGCAGAATCTCTATCTGGTCACGCAACTGCGCGGCCACGTCCGTCCTCTTAAGAACGCCGCGGCGCTCCTTTTCTGCCAGACTCAGGATCTGCACCAGAACCAGCTCATAACGGCGATGACTACGCCATTCTTCACTGCGGCCTGTTCCCTTTCTCAGCTCCCCGGAAGGCGCTTCCTCCGGCTCTGTTTCCGGCAGCGGAATCTCCTCCGCTTCCTGTTTTCGGGCAGAAAACTCGATCTCAATCCTCCCCGGCAAACGATACTCCCCGGCATCCGACTCGATAAAGACGCTTCCTTCCAGGCTCTCCCCTTCCTTGAAGCCTTTTGCATCATATTCGTACTCAATCCTCGCCGCGCGTCCAAAAAAAGAGTCCTGCTTCAGCTTAAGCCCCGGAAACCTGGTACAGAGCACCCCCCGAATCCTGCGCTCATCACAGGAACTCACAACAAAGCTGCCGGATGTAAAGCCATCGGCCTTCGTCCTCAGTAACAATTCTTCCGGCTCCATGCGCAGCTCCGGCTGTGAGTAACTGAATATTCCATTGGAAAAATCGATGATTTTGCCCTTCATAGATACCCCATTGCATTTTCTGCGTGTTTCGATTACACTGTTTACAACAGTTCAGCGCAACAGTAAAATGAAAAGGCAGGCGGTCTGTGGCCTGTTGCGTGGAACTATCGCAATACTAACTATAAGTATACCACCAACCAATAGCGTCACGCAACTGACAGGAGAAGAAAAATGACAGAGCAGATAAAAGCGAAAGAACAATTTCACGGCAGTGACCTGGAAAAAATAGAAAAATATTTCGGGATTCCAAAAGAAAAAATCACGAGCTTCGGAGCAAATGTAAACCCGCTCGGCCTCTCCCCGCTGATGCGGGAAGGATTGCTGCAGCATATCGACGTGGTGACGAGCTACCCCGATCCGGCGTACACTCAGCTGCGCAGACATATCGCTGCTTACACAGGCTGCCAGCCGGAACAGATTCTCGTCGGAAACGGCTGCACCGAGCTGATTTCCCTCTTTGTGCAGATCCGAAAGCCGAAAAAAGCGCTGATCGTCTCGCCAACCTACTCGGAGTATGAATGCGAGATTCACCTGAACGGTGGGGAAGTCGTCTACTATGCGCTGCAGGAAAAAGAGGACTTCCAGCTGAATGTGAACGATTTTACGCAGACACTTTCAGAGGGCTATGACCTGTGCGTCATCTGCAACCCGAACAATCCGACCTCCACAGCCACAGAACAGGAAGATATGCGTCAGGTTCTTTCCTGCTGCAATGAGCTTGGCGTTTTTGTCATGATCGATGAGACTTACGCAGAATTCGCGCCCGAGAAAGGCGGCGTAAGCTGCGTCGGCCTGCTAAATGAATTTCAGAACTTTACAATCCTGCGCGGCGTCTCAAAATTCTTCGCCGCACCGGGTCTGCGTCTCGGCTACGCCATGACCGGTAACCTTGCGCTCCTTCAGAAAATCCAGGAGGATAAAAACCCCTGGACCCTGAACAGCCTGGCCGAGGTAGCCGGCTCCTATATGTTCCGTGATACCGCTTATATTGAACAGACGAGAAATCTTATCTCCTCCGAGCGGGAACGCATCTATCAGGAGCTTCTCACCTGGAAGCATGTAAAAGTCTACCGCCCACACGCAAACTTTATCCTCGTGCGCATTCTGCGGGAAGACGTCACATCCTATGACGTCTTCCTCCACGCAATCCGGCGCGGGCTCATGCTGCGCGACTGCTCCAGCTTTCCCGGCCTCGAGGACGGCAGTTTCTTCCGCTTCTGCTTCATGATGCCGGAAAAAAATACAGAGCTGCTCGCCTGTCTGCATGAAATCCTGGAAGGCTGACGCAAGGCCTCAGTCCCCAAACCAGGCCTCATATATCTCAAAAAAGGAGTCTGTGGTCACACTGTCATAGTCCTCAAACATGACATTTTCCCAGAGCGCATCCTGGAACTCGGAGATCGTGTCGGCCATCAATTCTGAATAAATCTCCTGAAAACGGGTCGTGCGCTGCTGCTGCGCGACCTTTTCCTTGTTCTCCTCGGATTCCTCCTCGAGATAAGTGCTTGTGCACTTCAGAATATAGTAACCGTCATCGGAGGCAAAAACCTCGCTCACCTCGCCATTGTCCAGGGCGAAAGCGATCTCCTCGTACGCTTCATCCATCTCTCCACGCGCGATCGTCAGTGTAATCTTCGAGGATTTTGAATAGTTTGCAGCAAGGCTCTCGAAATCCTCCCCTTCATCCAGACGGGTCTTCAGCTCGTTCGCAAGCGTTTCCTCCACAACATAGATCTGCTGAATCTCAATGATCCGTGCCTCATCATCGCTGATCTCCACCGCCACATCTTCCGTGATCTGCTCATAGGCTTCCCGCGCAAGACAGTAATCCTCATACATCTCCTGAATCAGCTCCTGATCGACGCCCAGCGTCTCAATCTCCTCAGCACTGAGAGAGGCATAATATTCCGCGGCCGCCTCTGACGCCAGCGCGGCATTCTCCTCCGGAAGTACTACTTCCTGCTGCCCGGCCAGGTAGACCATGCTTTTCACCTGGGCGAGCTGGGAAACAACCTGGCTCTTCAGATATTCTTCCAGCGTCTCGTCGCCGATCTCATACTCCCACATCTCGATTCCATAAGTATTCTCATACTGATTTTTCTGATTGCAGAGATAAACCAGCGCCTCCGACAGACTGCAGGAGACGTCCCCGATACGAAACAGCTCGTCTCCGGCCAGCCCGGTGGTCAGCACAATCTTTGTATTTTCACAGCCGCTTAAGGTCAGCGCAAATATCAGCGCCGCCGCTGCCAGACGGATTTTCCTCATTTTCATCACCTGTCTGTTATCATAGCGAAAAATACAGGTTTCCGCAAGGGGCAGGGTTATTTACCACGACTCAGCGCCGCCGCTGCCTTCTCATACTGTGGAAGCGGAACCCCATACTGTTTTCCCAGCCTCACGACATAATAGACAAGTCCGTCGATTTCCGAGTCTTTTCCAGCCATGATATCGCGCTGCATGGAGGTAGTCGTCTCCGGAGCCAGCGACGAGAGAATGTTCAGGTTGACTTCCACAAGATCCCGCTCAAAATGAATATCCATGGCCGCGGCCAGCGCCACGATCTCCCGGATCATTGCCTTGAACATCTCGCGCGGTTATCCCTCATGCTGGATCTCCCCGGCAGCGCAGTGATAATACAGGCCAACCGCTCCGATGGGCGAAACGTAGGAGAATTTCTGCAGGGCGTCCCTCTTTATATTGTCAGAGAGAATAGCACGAATCTCACACTCTTCCATATCTCTGGCGGTGTCCGCGAGCACCGGGCGAAACTCGTCTTTCTTCCGCACACCGAATACGACACGGCAGATTTTTCCATGCTGCTGCAGAACGCCGGGAGACTCGATATTTGCGGAGACATAGATGCAGCCATCCGTCACAAGGATGCCCGGAAGCTCCTCCTGCATCCTGCCGCCCGTACCATAGATATTCAGGATCGGGATCACAACAGTGTCCGATCCGGAAACCCTGCGGATCAGCGGATACACGCCATCCAGAGAATAGCCCTTCACGCAGACCAGAATTACATCCGGCTGTTCCTGATAATCCTCCGCTGCAATTGCTTTTACCGGCAGACTTTCCGTCTGTCCATCCCAGATTTTATGGACTGTGAGACCGTTCTCCTGCATGGCTCTTAAGTGCTCGCCCCGGGCGATCAGCGTCACGTCCTTTCCGCCCTTTGTAAGCTTGTAACCCAGAATTCCACCCGTGCCGCCGACTCCAATGATCAGATACTTCATAATTGATTATCCCCTTTCTCTTCTGTTCAGATGATAGCCCAGGAACGACCCCACCATGCCGCCGACGATGTGCGCCATGTTGGAGATGTTGTCCTGTACTGTGATACCTTCATAAACCTGCTGCCCGATGAAGAAGACCGCCACCAGGATGAAGGTGAGCGGTATCTCTCCCTCCCGGAAATTCGTAAAGGAGGAGAGCAGGATGAACGCGAAGACCACCCCGCTGGCCCCGCACAGCGCCACATTCGGGAACAGGAAACTATTTACAAGGCTCGTCACGACCGCCATGATCGCCACGATCGCCGCCAGCGTCCGCGAGGAATATTTCTCCTCCAGCATCGGTCCAAGCAGGAGCAGATAGCTCATATTTCCGATCAGATGCGTCCAGCCCGAATGTCCGAAGATGTGGGTGAACATCCTTAGCCAGGTCAGCGGTGACAAAAGAGACGAGCGGTAAGTCATAAAAAGAAGCATGTTCGAGACGCCGCCCGTCAGCTCATTCAGAAGCGTAGCGACAAAGCTGATTGCCACGATGCTCAGTACCACCGGAGAGTTAAACGTAATCCGGAATTTTTCCCTTACCATGTTACTTTCGCAGCTCCGCCAGAATCTCCCGGAAGGCCGGCAGCGAGTTCACGATCGTCTGCTCCGCCACGCAATAAGATACCCGCGCGTAGCCCTCGCAGCCGAAGCTGTCGCTCGGAACGATCAGCACGTCGTGGCGCTTCGCGCACTCGGAAAATTCATTCGCGTCCGGCACCGGAGACTTGACGAAGAGATAGAAGGCTCCCTGCGGCCGCACGCACTCGTAGCCGATCTCCGTCAGGCCATTATAGAGAAGTTCCCGGTTGCGCGCGTAGGCTTCGATGTCGGTCGGCACGTCCGCGCAGAGCGCTGCGACACGCTGGAACAGCACCGGCGCACAGACAAAACCAAGCGCGTGGCCCGCCCCGGCCACGGCCGCCATGACCCGTTTCGAATCGGCAACCTCATCCGGCACGATAATGTAGCCGATGCGCTCGCCCGGCAGCGACAAGGATTTACTGTAAGAATAGCAGACCAGCGTGTCCGCATAATAATTCGGCACATAGGGCACTGTCAGTCCGTCGTAGACGATCTCACGGTAAGGCTCGTCGGAGATGAGATAAATCACTGTACCGTACTCCTGCTCCTTCGCGCGGAGCAGATCACTGAGCCTCTGAATCGTCTCCTCCGAGTAGACGACGCCGCTTGGGTTATTCGGGGAGTTGATGATCACACCCTTCGTATGCGGCGTGATCAGGCTCTCAAATTTTTCAAAATCAATCTGAAAATTCTTTGTGTCCGCCGGGGTAACCTTCAGCTTTGCTCCCGCATTCTCCACCCAGACCGTGTACTCCGGGAAGAAGGGCGCAAAAGTGATAAATTCGTCTCCTTCGCAGAACGTCGCCTGAATGCAGATGTTCAATGAAGCCGCCGCGCCAACCGTCATATAGAAATTATCGGCTGTGAAATGCGTGCCAAAGCGCCGGTTCACCGACTCCGCAAGCGTCTGACGCACCTGCGGATCGCCCGACGCAGGTGAATAACCGTGCAATGCCTCCGCCGGCTCCTCCAGAAGGCCCAGAAGCGCCTCCTTCACCTGCGGCGGCGCCGGGATGCTCGGATTGCCGAGGCTGAAATCGTAGACCTTGTCCTCACCTACTACCTTCTTTCTCTCCAGACCGTAGGCAAAAAGTTCGCGGATGATTGAACTCTTACTTCCATATTCATACATTGCGCTGTTTACTGTCATTTCCCTCTCCTCCTCTTTATTACGCGGAAAATCCCCATGGATCGCTCCACAGGGATTCCTGAAATCACATACTTATACCAGCTCCAGCACAACTTCCATCGCGCCGTCGCCTTTTCTCTGGCCGATCTTCACCATACGGGTGTATCCGCCGTTCCGGTTTGTGTACTTCGGAGCGATCTCATCGAAGATCTTCGCGACCAGGTCAACTTCTTTGGTCTTTTTCTTCTTCGGATCGATCTGTGTGCTCACCGGATAGAGCACCTTCATCATCTGTCTTCTCGCGTGCAGTCTGGACGGAAGATCCTTCTTGATCTCCTTCTCGACCTCATCGTAAACGGTCACTTTCTTTCCATCCTGTACTTCCTTCACGCGCTTGCCGTCCTTGTCCTTGCGGGCAACCTTCGCCGTCACCTTGACGACCTCATAGTTGTCCTTCTCGCGGACACCGAGTGCAATCAGCTTCTCAGCGATTTTTCTCGTCTCTCTCGCTTTCGACTCCGTGGTCACGATCCTGCCGTTTGCAAGAAGCGCGGTCACCTGGCTTCTCAGTAATGCTTTTCTCTGGGCAGACGTTCTGCTCAGCTTTCTATATCCTGCCACGTCATTTCCTCCATTCGTTGTCCTCCGCGCCATGCGTCTTCGGGCTTCCTGACGCGGAGTCTGGCTGCAACCAATTCTTTTTTAAGATTCCTCGCTCTAGTTCAGCTCCAGGCCGAGTTCTTTTAATTTCGCAAGCACCTCTTCGAGCGACTTCCGGCCCAGGTTACGGACCTTCATCATATCCTCAGATGTGCGGTTGCACAGCTCTTCCACTGTGTTGATGCCTGCCCTCTTCAGGCAGTTGTAAGAACGTACGGAAAGCTCCAGCTCATCGATATTCATCTCGAGAACCTTCTCCTTCTCGTCGTTCTCCGTCTCCACCATGATCTCTGTCGATCTCGCGTTCTCGGAGAGATCGATGAACAGGCTCAGATGCTCGCTCAGCACTTTCGCAGCAAGACTTACCGCCTCGTCCGGGCCAAGCGCACCGTTCGTATAGACATCCAGCGTCAGCTTGTCAAAGTCCGTCTGCTGGCCTACACGAGTGTCCTCCACCGTCATGTTCACACGTTCCACCGGTGTGTAGATCGAATCGACTGCAATCATGCCAATCGGGAGATCATCACTCTTATTCTTGTCAGAGCTCACATAGCCTCTGCCCTTCGTGATCGTCAGCTCCATGTAGAGCTTGCTGTCCGCACCACCGTTCAGATGAGCGATCACGACTTCCGGGTTCTGGATCTCAATGTCCGGATCGCACTGAATATCGGCCGCCGTCACGACACCCTCGCCTTCAAAGTCAATATAGGCGATCTTCGGTTCCTCGGAATCGCTGATATTCTTGATGGCAAGGCTCTTGATATTCATGATGATCTCGGTCACATCCTCCTTGACGCCGGGGATGGAACTGAATTCATGAAGCACGCCGTCTATCTTCACCTGGCTCACCGCCGTACCTGGCAGCGAGGAAAGCATGATCCTTCTCAGAGAATTGCCGAGGGTAGTGCCGTAGCCTCTTTCCAGTGGTTCCACAATGAATTTACCATATTTCCTGTCTTCTGAAAGTTCAGCTATCTCGATCTTCGGTTTATTAAATACCACCACTAAAAGCCCCTCCTGTTCTGTGTTGGACGACGGATTACTTGGAATACAGCTCGACGATCAGCATCTCATCGACCGGAACGTCAATCATATCCCTGGCCGGGAGCTCTTTTACGCTGCCCTTCAGATTCTCAAGGTCTGCATCGAGCCACTCCGGAACGAGACGTCCTCCGGTGACTTCTGCAATCGCCTTGAAATGATCGGAGCTCTTGCACTTCTCCTTGATCTCAATCGTATCTCCCGCCTTCACCTGATAGGACGGGATATTGACCTGTTTGCCATTCACAAGTACCTGCTTGTGATCGACAATCTGACGAGCCTCTCTTCTCGTTCTGGCAAAGCCAAGACGGAAGATCACGTTGTCCAGCCTGCACTCCAGCATCACCATCAGGTTCTCACCGGTCATGCCCTTCATGCGGTCCGCCTTCTCATAGTAATTGCGGAACGGCTTCTCCAGCACGCCGTAGATGAACTTTGCCTTCTGCTTCTCTCTGAGCTGAAGACCATACTCGGAAACCTTGCGGTTCGTTCTCTTCGCGTGTCTGTTTGACTTTTTATCAATTCCCATATATACCGGATCCAGGTCAAGCGCCCGGCATCTCTTAAGGACAGGTGTTCTGTTTACTGCCATCTTTTCATACCCTCCTGATTAAACTCTTCTGCGCTTCGGCGGCCTACATCCATTGTGCGGCACCGGCGTCACATCGGTAATGCTGATAACTTCAAGACCACAGGCCTGCAGCGCGCGAATCGCGGCCTCTCTGCCTGAACCGGGACCCTTTACAAACACGTCCACAGTTTTCAGCCCGTGAATGAGCGCCGCCTTTGTGGCAGTCTCCGCGGCCATCTGCGCAGCGTAGGGAGTAGATTTCCTTGAACCTTTAAAACCAAGACCACCGGCACTGGCCCAGCTCAGAGCGTTGCCCGCCGTGGCGGTCAGGGTAACGATCGTGTTGTTGAATGAAGCCTGGATATGTGCCTGTCCGCGTTCAACGTTTTTCTTGACACGCTTTTTTGCTACTTTTCTCGTAACCTTTGCCATTCTAAACTAACCTGCTTTCTCTACTTTTTACTTTTTCTTATTTGCAACAGTCTTCTTCGGACCTTTTCTTGTTCTCGCGTTGTTCTTCGTGTTCTGTCCACGCACCGGAAGGCCTCTGCGGTGGCGCACACCACGATAGCAGCCGATCTCCTGCAGTCTCTTGATATCCATCGCAACCTGTCTCTTCAGGTCACCTTCGACGATCTGCGTCTGCTCAATGACAGAACTGATTCTTCTGACTTCATCATCAGTCAGGTCTCTGACGCGGGTATCCGGATTGACCCCTGCGTCCTTCAGAATGCGGTTGGAGCTGGTCCTGCCGATCCCGTAAATATAGGTCAGACCGATCTCAACGCGCTTCTCTCTTGGTAAATCTACACCAGCAATACGAGCCATTGTGATTATTCCTCCATCTTTCTTTTACTACTTACGTTTTCCTAAATGAGGCCCGAATGACGGATTCCATTCGATGCCCAAATGGGCAGCTGCCCATTCTTTCCGGTACTCGCGGCACATACGCCGCCATCCTTCCCGGTTTCAGGTGAGGTCCATCTCATATTATGAATAATCGCTGCTCTTTTGTCTTTCTCTCTATATATAAAAGGACTAAAAGGCAATGATACTCACGAAAAGATTATCCCTGCCTCTGTTTGTGCTTCGGGTTTTCACAGATGATTCTGATAGTACCTTTTCTCTTGATGACCTTGCACTTCTCGCAGATAGGTTTTACCGAAGATCTAACCTTCACAGCACCAGTCCTCCTTTCTCATTTTTTTACACATAGAATTCGCGATACGCAAAATCACGCCTAAATAGTATAGCAAAAGTCTAACATGATTGAAAGAAATTTTATAATTATTTAT
>JAJPZP010000093.1:0-7683 GCA_021204285.1 Lachnospiraceae bacterium
TGTTTGCTGTACCGTTAAGTTAATGGATACCCTCTACTCTTCGTTTTCAATCTTCTCTCCTCCTGCTGTTCTGAATTATATTCTTTCTGTCAGCGATCATTCGCTGTCCACTTCAATCTCCATATCAATCAGTCCCGACAGATCCAGAACCGCTTCCTCCGGCCTCGGGTCACTGTGCGGTGTGTGCACCTTAATGCTCATTCGTACCTGCATCTCTTTTTCCACCAGTCGTTCGAGATCCTGCGCAAGTGCCTGTTCATCCACTGGCAGCTCCCTGCTGAGAATAATCTCCGCTCCCAAACGATCCGGCAGCTCCCTGCACGCCGCACCCTTCAGCTGCTGCGCCTGCATACCTCCAAGCTTTTTCCGGAACTCCTGAAAACGCTTTACAAACTGCTGCACATCCTCTGAAAGCGCCTCCGGCAGAAGTGTCTTCGGACGCGTAACCGATGCCTCGCCGGCCTCACGCACCGGCTGCGCGGCCACCGGAATCCCCTTCTCCATTCGTTGTTCAAGCTGACTCACGCGCTGCAGCAATGAACTGTAGTCCTGCTCCATCGCCGGTCTGCACAGACGAATCAATGCAATCTCCACAAGCACACGTTTCTGCGTCGAATAGCGCAGCTGTCCGGAGAGATCCGAAAGCACACGAATATAACGCATCAACGTCTCCGAATCACACAGGGAAGCCTCCTCCCTCATACGGACAAGGTTCTCCGAAGAGACGTCGACCAGTTCCTCCATCCCATCTCCGCTCTGCAGCATCAGCAGATTCCGGAGGTACCAGATAAAATCGGTCGTGAACTGGGACAGTTCTCTTCCCTGCAGGATAACCTTCTCTATGCCACTGATAACCTTCGTCAGATTCCGTGCGCAGATCTGCCGGAACAGCTCACTGAACACATCAATATCTACCGCGCCGAGCACCTCCAGCACGTGATCATAAGTCAGCTTCTCTCCGAGGTAGAATGCGATACACTGATCCAGCAGGCTTAAAGCGTCGCGCAATGATCCATCCGCCGCCTTCGCAATATAGGCAAGCGCGCGGTCCTCCGCCTCCACCTGTTCCGCGACCATCAGCTCTTTCATACGCGCCATGATCGTATCTGCCGTGATCCTTCGGAAATCATAACGCTGGCAGCGCGACAGAATCGTCACCGGCACCTTATGAACGTCCGTCGTCGCCAGAATAAAAATCACATAAGACGGCGGCTCCTCCAGTGTCTTCAGCAATGCGTTGAACGCTGCCGGCGTGATCATATGTGCCTCATCGATGATGTAAACCTTATACTTTCCTTCTGTAGGAGAGTAGGATACCTCCTCACGGATCTCGCGGATATTATCGACGCCATTATTGGAAGCTCCGTCAATCTCGATCACATTCATTGATGCGCCTGACGAAATCGCACGGCAGGAAGCACACTCCCCGCAGGGGCTGCCGTCCACGGGATGCTCGCAGTTTACCGCCTTTGCGAATATCTTCGCGACCGTCGTTTTACCAGTACCCCGTGTCCCGCAAAACAGATACGCGTGGCCAACACGATCCGCGCGAATCTGATTTTTCAGGGTGGTCACAATGTGATCCTGTCCCTTCACATCCGGAAATTTCGTCGGCCGAAACTTCCGGTACAGCGCTGTATAAGACATTCTTTAATCTCCAAAGCTGATTCCTGTCAGCTTCACTTCCTCTATAATACCGGAATCCGGATCTACCATCTTCAGACGACCGGCCACTTCGCCAAGCGGCACCTTGCAGGTCTCACCGTTTACAATTGCCACCATATAGCCATATTCCTTGTCAATGATCAGCTTCGCCGCCCGTGCACCGAGCCTGGTAGAAAGCACACGATCGTATGGATCCGGCGAACCGCCTCTCTGCATATGACCGGGAACGGTCACACGTACATCTGCTCCCGTCTTTTCCTTAATCTGCTCCGCTATCTCATATGACACGGACGGATACGGATAGCTGGCCATTTTCGCCTTATATTCCTTTTTTGAAAGAGCTGCGTTTTCCTTCGAGATTGCACCTTCCGCAACCGCCAGGATCGTGAATCCCTTCTTTGCGTGGTTACGCCTTGCAATCGCTTCACAGACCTTATCGATATCATAGGGGATCTCCGGAATCAGTACAATATCCGCACCACCCGCGATGCCTGCATGAAGTGTGAGCCAGCCTACCTTATGCCCCATGACCTCGACGATGAAGACTCTTCCGTGAGACGCCGCCGTCGTATGAATACAGTCAATACAATCTGTTGCGATGTCCACCGCACTCTGGAAGCCGAAAGTCATGTCCGTACCCCAGATATCATTGTCGATCGTCTTGGGCAGATGAATAATATTCAGTCCCTCTTCGCGCAACAGATTGGCCGTCTTCTCCGTACCGTTCCCACCAAGGATGACCAGACAGTCAAGTCCCAGCCTGCGATAATTCTGCTTCATCGCCTCAACCTTATTAAGACCATTCTCATCCGGATCCTTCATACTCTTGAAGGACTGCCTCGAACTTCCAAGAATCGTGCCGCCCTTTGTGAGAATCCCTGAGAAATCCCTCGAACTCATCATCCGGTACTCATTGTAAATCAGGCCCTTATAACCCTCCTCAAAGCCGTAAATTTCCACATCCCCATTCAATCCGTTGTAAAGGCCCTTCACTACGCCACGCATCGTCGCATTCAGCGCCTGACAGTCCCCCCCGCTCGTCAACATACCCACACGTTTCATAAGCCCTGTCTCCTTCTCTTATTATACTATTAAAGCTCCGGGCGGCGGCTACATGGACTGCATGTCTGTATGCAGGGACACATAGACATCGGACGGACTTTTATGCTCATTATAACCCACTCATCACTTTTCCACAAGAAAAATAAAAGCCCCGGGCAGCGCTGTGCGCTGTTCCCAGAGCAAACCAGAAAATATCCTTTAAATCCGTGCATCCTGCTTTGAACCGCCGACCCGCACGTTACCTGTACAGTTAACTCAGCCCAGGCACCCTCACGGCACACAAAAGGTCCCGCTTAGTGCTGCTTTGTTCCCAACCTGACACGGTTCACGGGTTTCTGTTGCGTAAGACCCGGACATCAATGCCACTTATACAGGGCTGCTACGAGCCGGACAGCCCGGGGCAGGATATCACCCCTACTAAGGCGGATTGTAGGTACAGGGCACCGCCATCTCCCCGGCTGCACGGAATGTTATCAGTATAGCGTCTTTCAAAGCCTTTGTCAAACAGAGCCTTTATTTTCGTTCCCTTAATTTTCGGAAAAAACTGCTCAGCATCTCTGAACATTCTCTTTCCAGTACACTCTCTGTCAGTTCCACCTGATGGTTGAAAGCCGGGACATGCAGAAGATCCAGAACGGAACCCGCGCAGCCCGCCTTCGGATTGCGCGCACCGATCACCAGCCGCGGAATACGCGCCTGTATAATGGCTCCGGCGCACATCTGACAGGGCTCCAGCGTGACATACATGGTACAGTCCTCGAGTCTCCAGTCTCCAACTACACGGCTGGCCTTGCGAATTGCAGACAGCTCTGCGTGCGCCAGTGTATTTTTGTCGGTATTTCTTCGATTGTAACCCCTTGCGATGATATGGCCATCCTTCACAATCACACAGCCGATCGGCACCTCGTCAAGCTTTTCCGCCTTCCGCGCCTGCCGGATTGCTTCTTTCATATAGCTCTCGTCTTCTGTCAGTTTCATTCCGATCGCTCCCCTCACAACTTCCAAACCACGGGCAGGAGATGCACTTCTCCCCACCCTTCGGATACAGCAGGAAACGATTTACATCCACCGGATAATCGTCCCACTCCGCTACATAATCCCGTCCACCCGGACGTCGCACCCACAGGCCGCGAATCTGATCAAAGCTCACTCCTTTTCCAAGAATATTATCTGTGGAGACACTGCCCTGCCATTCAAGCGCACCATTTCGCCGTTCCAGCTCTCCCACCGGAATACCCACCGCCCGATTGCGGTGATAAAAATAGAGAAAAACCTTTCCGGCCTGTTCATCCGCATGGCAGTATCCCTTCAGATGTATCGCGAGCCTGCACCGTCCGGCCCGCTCCTCCGCTTTAACGAAGCCTGCATTCCGATATGGCTCCCCATGCTCATAGGCATAGAGATAAGCTATCTGCCTTCTGTATTCCTGCATAGAATCCCCTCCTGTCCTTCGGGGCTATTCTATGCATGTCCGAAAACACTTATGTCCGGTTTTCCGCCGCCAGGTCGGAAAACCGTGCAAACTGCGATAAGCTCAGCGCCTCCCCGCGCACCGCAGCCGGCAATCCCATTTCTTCCAGAATCCGAGCGGCCATCTCCTTTGTAACTCCGGTCTCCGGGCTGTGGCTCACACTGTTCTGCAGGGTCTTTCGCCTCTGGTTGAAAGACGCCCTGATGATGCGAAACATCAGCTTCTCATCGCGCACTTCCACAGACGGCTCCGCGAGAAGCGAAAGCCGGATCACCGCAGAGCCCACCTTCGGCCTCGGCATAAAACAATTCTGCGGCACATAGGCTGCGATATACGGCTCCGCGTAATACTGCACAGCCAGCGACAGAGAACCATAATCTTTTGTCCCCGGCCCTGCCTGCATCCGTTCTGCAACTTCCTTCTGAATCATGACCGTCATACTCTCTACCGGATCATGACGTTCCAGCAATCCCATAATGATGGGAGTTGTGATATAATAGGGAAGATTCGCCACAACTTTCACAGGCCGGCCACTGTTCATCTCTTCCACAAGCTGTCGAATATCCAGCTTCAGAATATCTCCCTGAATGACCGTTACATTTTCATAACCGGAAAGCGTCTCGTTTAAAATCGGAAGCAGTGCTCCATCAATCTCAACTGCTGCCACATGCCGGGCATGATACGCGAGATACTGTGTCAGTGTGCCAATACCGGGACCGATCTCGATCACAAAATCGTCCGGGCCAATCGCTGCAGCGCGAACAATTTTCTCCAGCACAGACTCGTCGATCAGAAAATTCTGCCCATACTTTTTCCGGAACACAAACTGATATTTCTGCAGGATCTCTATCGTATTCTTTGGATTTCCAAGGCTCGGAACTGGTCTGCTCATACGTCGGTTTCCTCCCCGATTTTATAGAAACGTCTGGCATTCTCCTCTGTGACGCGAATCACTTCCTCCTCCGGTATTCCCTTCAATTCGCTGATCCTTCGCACCATGTAATTCAGTTTCCCGGAATCGTTTCGCTTTCCCCGGAACGGAACCGGCGCAAGATAAGGACAATCCGTCTCAAGCAGTATCCGCTCCATCGGCAATTCCTCCAAAACCTCCTGCAGCTTCCTGGCATTTTTGAAGGTGAGAACACCTCCAATTCCGAAGTACAATCCCATCTTCAGATATTCGCGGGCCTGTTCCAAAGAATAGGAATAACAGTGCATGACGACATGCATCCCCGGCCGGAATTCTGTCTTCACAATGTCAAGCGTATCTGCAGCAGCCTCCCGGCTGTGAATAATCACGGGCCTGTCAAGCTCCGCCGCGAGCCGGAACTGCCGGACAAACCACTCCTGCTGCAGCGCATGATTCTCCTTATCCCAGTAATAGTCCAGGCCAATCTCCCCGACCGCGACAATCTTCGGTAGAGCAAGGTACTCGCGCAGTCGGGACAGTTTTTCCTCGTTCATCTCTCCCACACCGTCCGGATGCACACCGACAGCCCCATAAATAAACGGATACTGCTCCGTAAGCTTTACCGTGCGATCACTGCTCTCCATATCCGCACCGACATTGACAACCGCGCCGATGCCCTGCTCATACAGGGAAGTAAGAAGAGCATCCCGATCCTCATCAAACGCGCTGTCATCATAATGGGCGTGTGTATCAAATATCATCGCTTCACCTCTGCGTCATCATACCTGCTTTATAACTTTTATCTTCCGTATCACAGTATACTGAATTCGCCGTGGCAATGCAAGTCCCTGACTCCCGGCTTCGAACACGGGCTATACTTCCACCACATAGGACGCACCTGCAAAACGAATCTGCATTCCATCCAGCAGCGGGCAGAGTTCATATGGATTCAGCTGCACCTGATCCGCCCATGTCCCATTTGTGGAGTTCAGGTCTTCCAGAAAATACTGCAGGTTCTGTTTCGTGATACGCGCATGAATTCTGCTGATCGTGGGAGCCGGAATACATCCGTCCACATTGTCGCTTCTTTTCCCAATCAAATACGGACTTTCTGTAATATGCAGATCCGGATATTCTCCATCCATATTTTTCAATGTCAGTCCCTCTCTTCTGATCTCTGTAAGACACATGGTTTCCTTTGCCGCTCCCTGCTCCCGCAGAAATAATACAGAGCCGCTCCCCATCCTGTCTGCTTCTGCCACGTAATCCTCCATCCGCGGCTTTTTTGACTTTTTTCGAAAGAAATTTTTCCAGCTTCCTGTTTTCTCCAGTGTCTGTGCCTGTACCGATGGCCGATCCTCCACAGGCGGCGGCATAATCGGTTCCGGTTCCTTCCGTTCCTCCGTCTCCTGGTATCGCTGCAGGATTTCTTTCAGACTGAAGTTTGGCTCCATCGCCCGCTGATACAGGTCATAGCCAAACTCAATCCCCGCCGTATCGCTTCTGTCCAGCTTTCCAAGCAGATACTCCGCCAGAATCAGGAAAGATTCCCGGATGTTTTTTTCCTGAGCCGGATAATAACACAGACAGGGTTTTTCTGATTTCGTGTGAAGATAAATATACTCCGGTTCCAGAATAAAATGGTCAGCACCAAGAAGATATTCTTCCGCATTTTCCAGAATCTTTCCCAGTCCCCGAAGGAGTTCCAGAAGCTGATCATAAGTCAGTTTTCTTCTCTCATAAAGGAGCGTCATACTCTGTTTCCCGGTAATTTCATAATAGTATTCCGTACTCTCTTCACGACGCTGTGTCACGCAGGGCAGCAGCCCCTGGATGCGGTTCTCCGTAATCATCCTCTCCTCAAAACCGTTATCATCCGTCTTTCCATCTGTCAGAATCATATAATTACTGTTCAGATCCCGCTTATAATGTACCTCTCTCATCCTTCTTCTCCTACCACATTTGTCAGCCAACGGCTCGTCCGCAAGGTATCACAGGGATTGATCCGATACAGAATCCGGTTTACCTCTATCGAATAAGAGCCGAGGAATCTGCCGCTCCCTGCAATATGGATGTTTGCTTTCAGCGGACTGACGCTCACCTCCACCTCCGGATCGCTGATCCAGAGCAATCGTTCATCCAGCTTTTTCTCAAGATCGGTTTTGATCGCCGTCTGCACCTGCGATGCTGTTTCCTCCATGCGGTATATTCCCTTCGTGCCGGATTCCAGCGCCGCATGGGTACAGACCGCATAGTCATGCGCATACAGAGTGAAGTAAACCAGAAAGACCAGCAAAACACAGATCCCCGGAACCAGATACGCTGCTTCCAGTACAAAACGTCCTTTTTCTCTTATATGCAAGTTTCTATCCTCCCCCCGTTATAAAATATGCCACCGTCAGGAACGGAACAAAAGGCAACTCTCTTTCTCCTGTGCCCAACCCGGCAAGCGCACACAAAAGGAAACCCAGTACAAGCATCAAAAGCAGCCTTTCCGCTGAAAGCCACATGCCAAGAGCGAGCGTCAGCCAGCCGTCCCCATACCCAATCCTTTCTCCACTTAAATACCCCACAC
>JAJPZP010000093.1:7693-9948 GCA_021204285.1 Lachnospiraceae bacterium
ACACAGAGCAGCAGCACCCCGGGCAGAGGCGAGACCTGCGATCCCTCCACAACTGCATACAGAAAACCGACAAAAGCCAGCTCCACAACCGGCAGCATCGGCACTTCCCTGCTGCGTAAATCCTCTGCAGATAAAAACAGTAGATGAACGCCAACCCACAGGGTACTCACTGTGAGCCGCAGCGGGAACAGCAGCGAAGACCGCTCACTTCCGACAGCGGTACACCCATCACGGTCCTCTTCAGTCCCCGGCAGCTTCGGGAATTGTGGTAGCAATCGCCATAGTCCGTAATATAGACGAGCGCATTCGCCGCACTATCTCCAACGCAGTACTCACAGGCCGTGTAGCGGCTGCCCGAGCTGTTCCTCTCCCCGGACAACGCCGCGTACGCCAGGCTTCGTACAGACAAAGCCAGATAACTGCAGTCACTGCTCAGATGATAAACCTCTCCATCCGGCGTCTTAAAAACAATCTGTTCCCCACCCCCGGCGTCAAAGCTCTCACCGGTATATCCGACCCATGCCCGGAGCTTCACATGCCGGAGCATCGAACGGCTGCCGAAAGACAAGGCGGAAAACGGTGTTTTCGCTGTGTCATAATCATAGAGCTCAACATAAGGATCGTCTGTCAGATTCTGTCCCACCGTCACCGCCAGTGTCTCCGCTTTCTCCACCAGAACGCGATAATCCCTGGCATTTGCGGCGCTGAATGCAAACAGATACAGAAGCGCAGTAACCGCTCAGAGCAAAAACGGGAGCGTCAGGGCTGCCTCAAGCGTCAGGCTTCCCCTTCTGGGGGCACAGAAGGAAGCCCTCCCGGCTTTCTTTCGATCATCGGAGTTCTGTTTATTCCATACGTGGGGCGTCTGGAGAGGGAAATAGTGCTCATAATACCTGTGTCGGAAGGGCATCCTTCTGCGCCTCCTCTCCGCCCCGTTTTTCTTACTCATATTGATAGGTCCTTTCTAAATAGATGTCACTCATCCAGACCTGCGCGGTCAGCTCTTCGATACAATGATCCAGATGAATCTTATCGCAGTCCGTCTCAAGCTGCAGCTCACCCTCGATCACATCAAGGCTTCTCATTGCAAGCGTCTGTACGGATTGTGTCGTCAGAAAAATGCGAAGACAGGTCTCGTAGCTGATTCCCTTCTGGGCTGTACTCTGCGCATCATATCTTCCGGGATTTCCAATCAGGCTCAGAACTCCGCTGAGCGGCACCTGCCAGTCCGACTCTCCCTTTACAATGGCAAGCTCATACCCCTGGAGAAGCTGCCGCACCTCCACCAGGCTCTCACCATAGGCCCAGCCGAGTAGAATCAGCTGTTTCACACTCTGAATCAGAGCCTCGTTCAATGTAATACCTGCCAGCAGATACGCGAGCGTCTCTGCCTTTTCGCTATACGCCGGATGACTCAGCAAAAAAGCATAGTTTACACCCTCCCGCATCAGAAGAAGCATCCGCAGCGTCTGCTCAAGATTCTGCTGATCGGAGGCCTGCCCGCAGAGAATATATTCCATCTGATAGTCAAGATAAGCGCTTTCGTTTCCCTCTGCGGTCAGCTTTTCCTGCGCATTTGTCATATAATCGCACAGATAACTGATAAACAGCTGTTTCTCCAGAACGCCATCCTCGCTCCCATCTGCACTTCCCACGCCGACGCTTAAAGTTCGCTGTGACGGCACTCCTGACAGATCTGCAGACTTTTCCGACAAAGATGCGGAACTCTTCACTGCCTGGGAGAGGGCAAAATGATTCCAGATCCCATCCCATTCGAAAGCTTCCGCTTCTACTTCCCCATTTTCCTCATCCCCGTAATCCACCACGCTTCCCTCGAAGTCCGCACAGTCCTCCTGAAATTTACTGCTGTTCTCCTCCATCTCCGACTGAAACGCGTCATCCAGTATCCATTCTTCCGCAAGCGAAATCCCCGTCTTCTGTTTCACGACCCCAACTGCCTGACGATAGAACACTGTCCCGTTCCCATCTGTGGCACGCACGAAATCCTGCACATTCACCCCCTGGAGCTCCAGCCCGCAGAGCGC
Source organism: Lachnospiraceae bacterium (assembly GCA_021204285.1). Taxonomy (GTDB): domain Bacteria; phylum Bacillota; class Clostridia; order Lachnospirales; family Lachnospiraceae; genus Hominiventricola. The sequence goes on from JAJPZP010000093.1 coordinate 9,739, forward strand.
GTTTCCTGTCATTCCGGTGGTATTGTCTTCCACAAACTTCCATAAATGACTGCATATTTCATCCGACTGCTCCGTCCCGCTCTGAAACGAGGTGTCCAGATAAAACAGGTCATAATTTTCCAGAAGATGCGGCTCATATTCAGAAAAAAGGGAAAACAGCCCACTCTCCACTGCCTGCTCCGCCTGCCTTCTGGCTGACTGCTTCTGTAT
>JAJPZP010000131.1:0-8621 GCA_021204285.1 Lachnospiraceae bacterium
GGGCGCGAAGATCGGGGCGATCTCGTGCTGTCCCGGAGCAACCTCATTGTGCTGCGTTTTTACCGTAATGCCAAGCTTCCAGAGCTGCTCGTCAACATCCGCCATGAACTCCGCGATATTGGTCTTCAGCGGTCCGAAATACTGATCCTCCATCTCCTGTCCCTTCGGAGCCGGAGCGCCGAACAGCGTACGCCCCGCGTATACCAGGTCAGGCCTCTGCAAATAGTTCTCTCTGTTTATAATAAAATACTCCTGCTCCGGTCCCACATAGGAGCGAACCTTTTTCGCCTCCGTATTACCGAACATTCTTACAAAACGAACGCCTGCCTTGCTCACTGCGTCGCAGGACTTCAGAAGCGGTGTCTTCGTATCAAGCGAGTCTCCGGTGTAGGAGCAGAATGCGGTCGGAATGCACAGGATCCCGTCCTTCACATAGGCCGGTGAAGCTACATCCCAGGCCGTGTAACCTCTGGCCGCGCAGGTAGCGCGCAGGCCGCCTGACGGGAAGGAAGACGCATCCGGCTCGCCCATCATCAGATCTTTTCCGGAAAAGCTGTTCTCGATCTTGCCGCCCTCCGGGATATCCGCGAAGGAGTCATGCTTCTCCGCACCAATACTGACGATGTACGGCTGGAAAATGTGCGTATAATGTGTCGCACCTTTCTCAATCGCCCATTCCTTCATGGCCTTCGCCACGATGTCCGCGAGCTCCAGCGTAACCTCGCCGCCCTCGTCCATCAGCTTCAGCATCTGCTTATAAGTTACTTCCGGAAGACGTTCCTTCATGACTGCTTCATTGAATACGTCCTGTCCGAATACTTCAGCTACATTTACACTCATACTTTTCTCCATCCTTTCCCTTTTCTGCCGCGAAGCTATATCCGAGCAGCAAGCCACAGACCGCCTCCTTCGGAGGCTATATGCCGCTTACGCGTCATATGTCTGAGGCTTGATGGGCGTTCCGCCCATCCCGAAATGGAAATACAGCCTTTAGCAGGTAAACCTGCACAGTCTGTCTTTCCATTTCGTGCTGCTCTGAACTGCTACAAAAAAAAAGATGCTCCACTTTCGTATGTGGAACATCCTCGTTCGCTCACAGCATACATTGCTGCTTTCTGTAGCATACACGATACGCTGCGAAAATGCAAGTGTTTTTTGAGCAAAAAAATAGCCAAAAAATTCAAATAATAACCGCGATTTTTCATCAGAGCGCCCGCATGGCGTCCTTCACGGCAGCTACACCTGTTAACTCGATACCGGAACAATTCCTGATCTGTGCAAGGCAGCTTTCCGGGAGAATCACCCGCGTAAAACCCAGCTTTTTCGCTTCCTGTACACGCTGCTGCGCCATGCTGACCGCACGGACTTCGCCGCTTAAGCCCACCTCGCCGAAAACGATTGTCCGATCCGGAACCGGTATGTCGCGATAACTCGAGATAACCGCGAGCACCAGGCCCAGATCCATCGCTGGCTCACTTAAACGCACGCCTCCGGCGATATTTACGTAAGCGTCGTAGCCCGAAAGCGGCAGACCGAGCCGCTTCTCCAGTACCGCCATCAGAAGATTCAGGCGGTTATAATCCATCCCTGCTGCCGTGCGCCACGGGAGGCCAAAATTCGTTTTACACACGAGCGCCTGCACCTCAAGCAGCATTGGCCGTGTGCCTTCCATCACACAGACGACAACGGAACCGGAAGCGCCCTCCGGCTTACCGCTCAGCATGTACTCAGAGGGATTCGCCACTTCCTCAAGTCCCCGGTCCGTCATCTCGAAGACACCAATTTCATTGGTAGAACCAAAACGGTTTTTGACAGCGCGCAGAATACGGTAGGAGGCATGCCGATCGCCCTCAAAATAGAGCACTGTATCCACCATATGCTCCAGCACACGCGGTCCCGCCACCGTCCCGTCCTTTGTCACATGACCGACAATAAAGACTGCAATATTCTGCTGCTTCGCAAGCCGCAGCAGCACCCCGGTTGCCTCACGGATCTGGGAAACACTGCCCGGCGCGGAGCTGATCGACTCCTGATACATCGTCTGAATCGAATCAACGACGACCACCTGCGGCTTCATCTTCAGTACCGTCGTCTCAATATCTGCCAGATTTGTCTCACACAGCAGCTTCAGGGAGGAGGAAAACTCCCCGATCCGCGCCGCACGCAGCCGGATCTGCTGCAGGGACTCCTCACCGGAAATGTATAAAATCTGGTCGATCCGCTCCGAAAGCGCCCGGCACACCTGCAAAAGCAGCGTTGATTTTCCGATACCCGGATCGCCGCCAACCAGTACCAGCGAACCCGGAACGATCCCACCGCCCAGCACCTGATCGAGCTCCGCCATACCGGTCGGCAGCCGCTCCGCATGATCCGAATGGATCTCGCTGAGTGCTACCGGCGCACGCTGCTCCCCCGCACGTGCAGATTTTCCTTTTATGGACGGCGCTTTCGGCTCCTCCGCAAAGGTGTTCCACTCACGGCAGGCGGGGCACTGCCCCATCCACTTCGCCGACTCATAGCCACAGTTCTGGCAGAAAAAAAGTGTTGCGTTTTTCTTCATGATGCCTCCTCCGGCCTCACAGCAAAGCGGAGCTGCCCATTCACCACCTTCACATCCACATGGTCGCCCTCTGCGATATTACCGGCAAGCAGTTCATCCGCCAGCGGATCCTCGATCCGGCTCTGAATCGCACGCTTCAACGGGCGCGCACCGTATTTCACATCGTAAGCGGTCTCTGAGAGCCACTTTGTCACCGAAGCTTTGAACGATACCTCGATCCGCAGCTGCTCCCGGCAGCGCTCCGCCAGCTCGGCAAGCAGCATCCCGGCAATCTTCATGATCTCTTCCTTCTGCAGCGTGTGGAAAACCAGGATCTCGTCGATACGGTTGAGAAACTCCGGCTTAAAGATCTGCCGGACCTCATTCATAACCGCATTTTTCATAAATTCGTAGTCCTGCTTTGCGTCCTCCTGCGAGGCAAAGCCGAGCTTCTTCGGGGAGATGATCGAACTCGCACCCGCGTTGGAAGTCATAATAATGACCGTATTTTTGAAATCAACCTTTCGCCCCTGCGAATCCGTGATATGACCGTCGTCCAGCACCTGCAGCAGGATGTTGAAAACATCCGGATGGGCCTTTTCAATCTCATCAAACAGGATGACCGCATAGGGATTGCGCCGCACCTTCTCACTGAGCTGTCCGCCTTCTTCGTGCCCGACATAGCCTGGCGGAGAACCGATAATCTTCGCCACACTGTGCTTCTCCATATATTCGGACATATCCACGCGGATCATCGCGTCCTCACGGCCGAACAGCACCTCAGAGAGCGCTTTGGAGAGTTCCGTTTTTCCCACACCGGTTGGACCCAGAAAGAGGAAGGAGCCAATCGGGCGCCCCGGATCCTTCAGGCCCACACGCCCTCGTTTCACCGCCTTCGCGACCGCACTGACCGCCTCATCCTGCCCGATCACGCGCCGATGCAGTTCCTTCTCCAGACGGCGCAACCGCTGAGATTCCTTCTCCGCCAGACGCTGCACCGGTATTTTCGTCCAGCCGGAAACCGTATCCGCGATCTGCGCTTCTGTCAGCACATTGTCCTTCCGGCCTCTGCGCCCTGCCGGATACGCACGTCGCTGTTCCAGCTTTTCTATCTGCTCGCGGCACAGATGCGCCTGCGTAAGATCACCTCTCATCAGCGCCTGTTCAAGCTCTTCCCGTGCTTTTGCAAGACTCTGCGCTGAATTTTCACCATCCTGGTTTCTCAGGTACTGTCCCAGCCGCAGCCCGGCTGCAGCCTCGTCCATCAGATCAATCGCCTTATCCGGCAGAAAACGATCATTTACATAACGCGCGGACAATCTTGCCGCAGCTTCGAGCGCCCCATCCGTGATCTGCACCCGATGATGTCTCTCATAATAAGGCCGCAGCCCTTTCAGAATCTCAATCTTCTGCTCAACCGACGCCTCCTGGACCGTAATCGGCTGGAAACGCCGCTCCAACGCCGCATCCTTCTCGATATGCTTACGGTACTCCTCGAGCGTCGTCGCCCCGATAATCTGGATTTCACCACGCGCCATTGCCGGTTTTAAAATATTCGAGGCGTCCATCGCGCCCTCTGCACCGCCCGCGCCGATAATCATGTGCAGCTCATCAATAAACAACAATATCTGCCCATTTTGCCGGACTTCCTCGATTACATTTTTAATACGCTCCTCAAACTCACCCCGATACTTGGAACCGGCCACCATCGCGGTCAGATCAAGAATACACAGGCGCTTTCCTCTAAGAGTATCCGGCACCTTTCCCTGTGCAATACGGGCAGCCAGTCCCTCAACAATCGCGGTCTTACCCACGCCCGGCTCGCCGATCAGACAGGGATTATTCTTCGTCCGGCGGCTCAGCACCTTTACCAGGCGCTGAATCTCCTCCTCACGCCCGATAACCGGATCCAGTTTCCCCTCCTCGGCAAGACCGGTCAGATCCCGGCTATACTGTTCGAGTGTCTGCGTACCCGATACATGGGAATCGTCGCGGTACTCCGCCTCCTTCTCTCCCATCGATTCGACCAGCGACATATAAAGATCACGCAGACGGATATTCATCGTGTTCAACAGCCGTGAGGCAACGCACTCACCGTCCTTCAGGATTGCAATCAGGATGTGCTCCGTTCCCGTCAGCTCCTCGTGAAAACGCTTTGCCTCTGCAGAAGCGTCATCCAGAATCTTCCGCGCTCTCGGCGTGAAATCACGTCCTTCTTTTGTCAGAACCGTGCCTTCCGCCGCGATCAGTTCACTGATCATCCCCGCGAGGCCTTCCTCTGTCACGCCGGCTCCAGCCAGCACCTGTCCTGCGGCGGACTCCTGCACACGCAGAAGGCCGATCAGAATATGCTCCGTTCCCGTATATGGATGCTTCATCTGTGCGGATATTTTTTTTGCCTCGGCAAGCGCCGCCTCAGCTTTGTCCGTATAAATGCGCATAAAGTTCTCCCTTCTCTTCCACCATCTCTTCAGCATGCAGCGCTCTGCATGTTATGTATACTCCTCATATATTTCATCAATCAGCTGATGCACGTCCTCGCGGCTGATGTTCCGGCAACTGCCCTTCGCCAGGGTCACCAGAAGTTCCCGCTTCATCTCCTCCAGCGCGCGTATCCGGTCCGTATCCACTGCGACAACCGCTCCGGTCCGGCGATCAAGCCGGATATAACCTTCCTGACGCAGAATGGTATAAGCCTTATTCACTGTATGCATGTTGATGCCGATCTCTCCGGCCAGCTGGCGGACACTTGGCAGCGCGTCTCCTTCCCGGAGTCTTGAAGTCGCAATACCCATGATAATCTGATTGCACAGCTGCACATAAAAAGCCTCGTCGCTGTTAAAGTCTATTTCCAGATACATACTGTCACCCGTCCTTATCTGTTGTTATATTTGCAGTATAACAATATATTTCCGGCCGGTCAACAGAAATTCATGTTTTGCCGAGAAAAAGGGACCGCGCCCCGGCAGTCCCTTTTTTTCATTCTTTGTCTTCCAGATCATCCAGATCAATGATCTCCAGCTCTTCCTCCCCATCCGTCTCACTTCTGGATGAAGGATCATCAAAATCCGTCTCGTTTTCCTCCAGATTTCCTACGATGACCGCGCTGGTCTTTTTTTTCTTCTGCCCTGATTCCGGCTCCTCCTCTTCTTCCTCCTCCGGATCGGGATTCTTAAGTTTCCGGATGCGTAAATGCTGAATCACAGCGATATTCAGCAATACAATAGCAATCAGCGTCACCCCGAGAAGCAGCCACAGGCGATTCCGCATATCGGTATTGTAGCGGTTCGCCTGGTATTCAAGGTCGTCCCGCAGGCCATCTTCCTTCTCCTCAAGTTCTGTGATATAGGCCTGTTCCCCATCATAGGCAACCTCGTCAAAGAGCTGAACGGAACCCGTATCATAGTCATAACTGTACCAGCCCTTCTCCCCATCCTGATTTATCCCGTAGATCAGGTAACGGTTCGAATCATCAAAAATCTCGTCCACACCATCAATCGTCACATGCTTGTAAGCGGGAAGCGTATATTTTGACCCCCAACCCAGATCAACATAGGAGTATCGCGTCGGAACCGTCACATCCTCGTCAGCCTCGATGAAAATAACGGTATCGGAACCGCTCTCAAGCTGAACATAAGGAATGACATTCCCGGTGTCCGGATTGTACACAAAGAAATCCCGGTAACTCCCATTATCGCTGATCAGCTTCACCAGATAAAGCCCCTCGATCGTATCGCTCTCACGCACAGAACTTCTGATGCCCTGGATATCAATATGTGTCAGGGTAAAGCCTTCTACATCTTCCGGATGGGATACATAGAATGTCCTTCCGTCAATGACAAAGCTGGCTTTCTCCTCACTCTCCTCATCGGAATCGTCCTCTGCATCCTCCTCGTCCGGATTCTCCTCATCCGTATCGTCTCCGGCGCTCAGCACATCGATCTCCTCACCGTCAACCTCAATCGTACAGGCCACAATCTCCAGCGTCGTATCCTCGTCCGAACTGCCCCGGAATGTGACCGTGAAAGTCGCACTCGTATCGTTCGGCACACAGGAAAGCTGCACTGTACCATTTCCGCCACTGCCGGAAAAATTATCGCCCCCACTGCCGGAAATATAGGTCAGCACACTTTTGTCATAAGAAATCGTGAGCTCCACCGATTCCATATCGGAATCACTCGTAATCGTGAAGTCTGCCGATACCGTCTCCCCGTCCGCAGCAGTCAGTTCCGTGTCGCCTTCCACGGCGGGAGAGGCAAAGGCCGTCATGCCAGAACACAAAAAGAAGAGTGCAGCCAGAAGGCCTGTCTTTCCTGGTCCAAACTTTCTATTTCGCATATAAAAACTCACTTTCATATATTATGACACCATGAACTTTTGACCCTGGCATCATCAGATTCCTCTACCATAAAGCCTTATCCGCGGAAAGTCAAGTAATTCACAGAATCTTCATACCTCGTCGATCGCTTTCCCGATGTCGCCGCGGCAGTATTTGTTTTCAAAATCAATCCACTTCACGGCCTCGTAAGCATTCGCGCGGGCGGCCTTCAGATCCTTTCCGGTCGCGGTCACACCGAGCACGCGCCCGCCGTTCGTCACAATCTTCCCATCAGCGGAAAATTTACTTCCGGCATGGAACACATGGTAACCTTCCAGACCCTTAAACTTCTCAAGACCATGAATCTCGAAACCCTTCTCATATTTCACCGGATAGCCGTCGGAGGCCAGCACGACACAGACCACCGCATTGTCCTCAAATTCCAGTTCCACATTTTCCAGCGTTCCGTCCACGCAGGCCTCCATCACATCAATGATATCATTCTTCATGCGCGGCAACACAACCTGCGCTTCCGGGTCACCGAAACGGGCATTATACTCGAGCACCTTTGGGCCTTTTTCCGTAAGCATCAGGCCAAAGAAAATGATACCTTTAAACGGTCTTCCCTCCGCCGCCATCGCGTCCACCGTACGCTGGTAAATATATTCTTTGCAGAACGTGTCGATTTCATCCGTGTAGAAAGGGCTCGGGGAAAAGGTACCCATGCCGCCGGTATTGAGACCCTGATCACCGTCGAGCGCGCGCTTGTGATCCTGTGCGGAGGTCATGATGCGGATCGTCTTTCCGTCCACAAAACTCAGAACCGACACTTCGCGGCCTGTCATGAACTCCTCAATCACCATCTGATTGCCGGCTGCGCCAAACTTCTTATCAAGCATGATCGTCTTCACGCCCTCGCGCGCCTCCTCGGGCGTATTGCAGATCAGCACGCCCTTGCCAAGCGCAAGACCGTCCGCCTTCAGCACAATCGGGAAATTCGCCGTCTCAAGATACGCGAGTGCTTTTTCCGGATCGTCAAAATTTTCATAAGCCGCAGTCGGAATGTCATATTTCTTCATCAGATCCTTGGAAAAAGCCTTTGAACCCTCTAGGATCGCCGCATTCTTCCGCGGTCCGAACACGCGCAGGCCGCGCGCCTCAAAGACGTCCACGACGCCGCCCACAAGCGGATCGTCCATACCAATGATTGTAAGATCAATTCCCATCTCCTGTGCGAAATCCGCCAGCCGGTCAAACTCCATCGCACCGATATCCACACACTCGGCGTATTCCGCGATTCCGGCGTTTCCGGGCGCGCAGTAAATCTTATCCACCCGCGGACTTTCCGCTACCTTCCATGCAATCGCATGCTCTCTTCCACCGCTGCCCACTATCAGCACTTTCATAAAAATCTCACCTTTCCGTCCTCGACTTTTACTTTTCCATTTGCAATCAGATCAATGGCACGCGGCAGGATGATCCACTCCGCCTCCTGCATCACACGAAGCTGCAGTTCCTTTGGCGTGTCGCCATCCCGCACCTCAACCGCCTTCTGTAAAATAATTGGTCCGGTATCGGTTCCCTTATCCACAAAGTGCACCGTTGCCCCGGTCACCTTCACACCGCGCGCGAGCACGCCCTCATGCACCTTCAGGCCATAGTAATCCTTCCCGCAAAAGGAGGGAATCAGCGCCGGATGAATATTGATAATCCGGGTCGGGACGCGCTCCACACTCTGCTCCGGTATGACGACCAGGCAGCCTG
>JAJPZP010000131.1:8631-9852 GCA_021204285.1 Lachnospiraceae bacterium
CGATCAGCGCGTCCAGAAGCGCTTCATTGAACGCATCCCTGGTTTCATAATCCTTCGGGCTGACACACTGTGCGGGGATTCCCGCCTCCCCTGCGCGTGTGAGCGCATAGGCATTTTTATTATTGCTGATTACGCTCACAATCCGTGCATTTGTAATCCGTCCATCCGCGATCGAATCGATGATCGCCTGGAGATTCGTGCCGCCGCCCGATACCAGCACCGCCAGCTTTAACATAAGGTCACACCCTTCTCGCCATTCTCCACAGAGCCGATCACATAGGGATCTTCACCTGCCTCGCGAATCGCCGCCATCGTGGTATCCACATCCGCCGGATCGACTGCAAGCACCATGCCGATGCCCATATTGAAAGTATTATACATCATCTGCTCAGAAATGTTGCCCTCCTCCCGCAGCATTCCGAAGATCGGAAGCTTCGGCCAGGCGTCTTTCTTCACCACCGCGCGCACGCCGTCCGGCAGCATCCGCGGAATATTCTCGTAGAAGCCGCCGCCGGTAATATGGCTGCAGCCCTTGATCTTCACGCCCGCGGCCTTCACTTTTTTCAAGGCCTGCACATAAATCTTCGTCGGAACGATCAGCGCCTCGCCGAGCGTCGTGCCAAGGCAGTCATAATACGTCGCAAGGTTCAGGGCATTCACATGGAAGACCTGGCGCACAAGCGAGTAGCCGTTGCTGTGCACACCCGAGGAAGCAATACCGATCAGCGTATCACCCTCCCGGATCTCCTTTCCGGTGATCAGATCCTTCTCGTCCACGATACCGACCGCGAAGCCTGCAAGGTCATACTCTTCAATCGGATAAAAGCCCGGCATCTCCGCGGTCTCGCCACCGATCAACGCAGCACCGGCCTGCTTACATCCCTCCGCCACACCGCTCACGATCGTAGCGATGCGCTCCGGAATATTGCGTCCACAGGCTATGTAATCCAGGAAAAACAGGGGTTCACCGCCCGCGCAGGCGATGTCGTTCACACACATGGCCACGCAGTCGATGCCGACCGTATCATGCTTATCCATGAGAAAAGCAATTTTCAGCTTCGTTCCTACGCCGTCCGTGCCGCTCACGAGCGTCGGCTTCTCCATGTCTTTGTATGCGCTCAGGGAAAATGCTCCTGAGAAGCCGCCGATCCCACCGAGCACTTCCGGCCGCATCGTAGCCTGTACATGTGTTTTCATCAGCTCAACTGCCCGGTAACCGGC
>JAJPZP010000254.1 GCA_021204285.1 Lachnospiraceae bacterium
AGGCTGCGGCGGAGATCAGCCGCCAGCTGCGGCTGCGCAATCTGTCCGGCATGATTCTGGTGGATTTCGTTGACATGGACGGCGACGGGCCTCACGAATTATTATCCTTCATGCGGGAACGCCTGCGGGATGACCCGATGAAGGCGACGGCGGTCGACATGACGCAGCTCGGCCTCATGGAGCTGACGCGACGGAAACGGAAAAAACCACTCAGAGAGCAGGCAAAGGAGTGTGGATTGTTATGATTGAGGTCAGCGTAAGAAAGGAAAAAGGACATTACCGGAGCTTCGCAATCAACGGTCATGCGGACTATGCAGAAGAGGGCGAGGACATCGTCTGTTCTGCGGTGTCCGCGCTTGTGATTAACGCGATCAACTCGATCGAGGCCTTTACGGAAGACGCTTTTACCTGCGACTGCGCGGACGGCCAGATCCGGAGATGGGAATTCACATCCGACGTATCAGAGAAGACGGAACTCCTGATGGATTCGCTGTTACTGGGTCTGAAAAATATGGAAAAATCTTATGGAAAATATATTTCCGTAGACGCTTGACAGTTTTTGCGGCATTTGGTATAATATTATAGATACTGCACAGTGGGGCTGCAAGTCTGTCCATTTGAGAGGGGACAGCGCCGAAGCTGGCGAGTAAAGTACAGGAGGTGCCATATGTACGCGATAATTGCAACAGGTGGTAAACAGTATAAGGTATCCGAGGGCGACGTGATCAAGGTCGAAAAGCTCGGCGCAGAAGCGGGGGCAAGCTATGTATTTGACCAGGTTCTGGCCGTGTGCGACGAGACGCTCAGCGTGGGTACTCCGGTAGTCGAGGGCGCTACCGTAGAAGCATCTGTGATCGGTGATGGCAAGGCAAAGAAAGTCATCGTTTACAAGTACAAGAGAAAATCTGGATATCACAAGAAAAATGGTCACAGGCAGCAGTACACCGCTGTCAGGATTGAAAAGATCAACAAGTAGACAGAAGATTTTAGAGGAGGTGCAGACCTATGTTGAATATGAATCTTCAGATGTATGCGCATAAGAAGGGCGTTGGTTCCACCAAGAACGGCAGAGATTCCAAGTCCAAGAGACTCGGCGCGAAGAGAGCTGATGGCCAGTTCGTGAAGGCCGGAAACATCCTTTACAGACAGCGCGGTACCAGGATTCACCCGGGCGTGAACGTAGGACGTGGCGGAGACGACACCCTGTTCGCACTGGTGGATGGCGTGGTTCGCTTCGAGAGAAAGGGCAGAGACAAAAAGCAGGTCTCTATCGTTCCGGCAGTGACAGAATAATCCGCGTGATTCACTTTAGGGCTTCAAATCGCTGAGATTTGGAGCCCTCTTGCGTAGAAGGGGTTCATAACTATGTTTAGTGACAAAGCCAGAATCATCATCCGTTCCGGAAAAGGCGGCGACGGCCATGTGAGCTTTCGCCGTGAGAAATACGTGCCGGACGGCGGTCCGGACGGCGGCGACGGCGGCGACGGCGGCAGTGTGATCTTCGAGGTAGACAAGGGTCTGAACACGCTGACCGATTACCGTCACCGGAGAAAATTTGCGGCGGAATCCGGGCAGGAGGGCGGCAAGCACAATTGCCACGGTAAAAAAGGACAGGACATGGTATTAAAGGTTCCGGAGGGCACGGTCATCCGGGAGGCGTTGAGCGGCAAGGTGATCGCGGATATGTCCGGCGAGAATCAGCGCTTTTTAGTCCTGCGCGGCGGAAAGGGCGGTGCGGGCAACCAGCATTTTGCCACCTCGACGATGCAGGCGCCGCAGTACGCCCGGCCGGGCAAGCCGGCACAGGAGCTCGAGGTAATCCTTGAGCTGAAAGTGATCGCGGATGTCGGGCTCGTCGGCTTCCCGAATGTGGGGAAATCTACGCTGCTCGCGCGCGTCACAAACGCGCAGCCGAAGATCGCCAACTATCATTTCACGACGCTCAGCCCGAATCTCGGTGTGGTTGATTTGGGAGACGACGGCTTCGTCATCGCCGACATTCCGGGTCTGATCGAGGGAGCGTCGGAAGGCGTGGGACTCGGCCTTGACTTCCTGCGCCATATCGAGCGTACGAAGGTGATCATCCATATGGTTGACGCGGCGTCCGTGGAGGGACGCGACCCGGTCGAGGACATCCATGCAATCAATAAGGAGCTGGTCGCTTACAATCCGGAGCTGGCAGGACGGCCGCAGGTCATCGCAGCGAACAAGATCGACGCGATCTGGGATAAGGAAAGCGACCCGGTCGGGCGCATCCGGCGGGAGTTTGAGCCGGAGGGCGTGAAGGTCTTTGCGATCTCCGCAGTAAGCGGCGAGGGTGTACAGGAGCTTCTCTACCACGTCAAAGAGCTGCTGGACGCGACAGACCGCGAGCCCGTCGTATTTGAACCGGAGTTTTTCCCGGAATACATGGCAGCGGGAGATGAGGAGCTCGCATACACGGTGTCGAAATCGACAAGAGAAGCAAACACCTATATTGTTGAGGGGCCGCGCGTCGAGAAGATGCTCGGCTACACGAATCTCGAGTCCGAGAAGGGATTTGCCTTCTTCCAGAAATTCCTGAAGGATACGGGTATTTTAAAGGAGCTGGAGGACGCCGGGATAGAGGAAGGCGATACCGTGCAGGTGTGCGACTTAAGTTTCACATATTATAAATAAGAAGAGGGAGACAGACATATGAACAGCAGACAGCGCGCTTATCTGATGAGCCTTGCACAGACGATGCAGCCGGTTATTCAGGTCGGCAAGGGAGGACTTACGCCGGAGCTGGTATCCGCGGTGTCGGAAGCGCTTGCGGCGCGGGAGCTGATCAAAATCAGCGTTCTTCAGAATTGCATGGAGAGTCCGAAGGAACTCGCCGTCACGCTCGGTGAGCGGACACGTTCCCAGGTCGTGCAGGTCATCGGTAAAAAAATAGTATTATATAGAGAGGGCAAGGACGATAAAAAGAAGATCGTGCTGCCGAAATAGAGGTGCCTTCGATGAATGAGGAGGGACGACGGATCGGGCTCTTTGGCGGAACCTTCGATCCGGTGCACAACGCGCATCTGGCGCTTGCGAGGCAGGCTTACCGGCAGTATGATCTTGATATGGTCTGGTTTATCCCGAACGGTCAGCCGCCGCACAAGCGGGGGCAGATCCACACGGATATCCGGCATCGCATGGAGATGATCCGGCTCGCCATACAGGACATTCCCGGCATGGAGCTCTGTAGTCTCGAGGAGGACGCAGAGGCGTATCATTACACATACCGGACGGTGCAGATTTTGCGGGAGCGTTGTCCGCATGATCAGTTTTATTTTATTATGGGGGCGGATTCGCTCTTCAATTTCGAGAACTGGAGAGAGCCAGGCACGATCTGCTCAGAGTGCATTCTTCTCGCCGCAACCCGCGACGAGCATAACATGGAGGATATCCAGACGCAGATGGAACGGCTGCACGCACTGTATCAGGCAGATATCCGGCTCCTTAATACGCCCAATATGGACATCGCGGCGGAAGATATCCGTGCGAAGGTCAGGGAAGGTGCAGATATTTCCGGGATGCTTCCCGCTTCTGTGGAGAAATATTTGTGGGAAAATATGCTTTATGGGTTCAGGGGGTGAAACTATGGACACAGTCAGTATCCGGGATCTGAAAAAAGAGATGAAAAAATCCATGGACGATAGCCGTTACGAGCATACCCTTGGCGTCATGTACACGAGTGCAGCGCTGGCCATGCGCTACGGCTATGATATCGATAAGGCGCTTCTGGCCGGACTGATGCATGACTGTGCGAAATGCATGCCAAATGCGAAAAAGCTGAAGACCGCGGAGAAGAACGGGCTCGAGATCAGTGAGCTGGAGCGGAAGCATCCCTTCATGCTGCATGCCAAGGTCGGGGAGCTGCTCGCCCGAAAGAAATATGACATCGACGATGAGGAAGTGCTCGGAGCGATCCGCTGGCACACGACCGGACGGCCGGACATGACGCTGCTCGAAAAGATCGTCTATGTGGCAGACTATATTGAGCCAAAGCGCGAGAAGGCGCCGAATCTGAAAGAGATCAGGCAGCTTGCTTTTGTTGATCTTGACCGGGCTTTGCTGAAGATACTGGAGGACACGCTTGGCTATCTCGGAGATTCCGCGGATGTGGATCCGATGACAAAGGCGACCTGGGATTTTTACAGGCAGATGCTTCCACAGGAACAGCAGGATGGACATGCCTGCTGATGAGGATCCATTGAAACAATCCGGAATTTTTAAAAGTATAGATAATTGCAGAGAAAGGAGAATTATGGCAGATAAACGTTCCAAAGAAATGACGAAAATTGCGGTTGCGGCACTTGAGGAAAAGAAGGCGAAGGATGTCAAAATCCTTGACATTTCCGATATTTCTGTACTTGCGGACTACTTCATCATCGCGAGCGGCACGAACCAGAATCAGGTGCACTCGATGGCGGATGAGGTGGCGGAACGCCTGGGCAGAGCCGGTTACCCATCCGGTCATGTGGAGGGCTATCGCACGGCAAACTGGATCCTGATGGATTATCACGAGCTGATCATCCATATTTTTGATGAGGAGAACCGGCTGTTTTATGGCCCGCTCGTGGAAAAGGCAGATCTGGAGGCATAGTGAAAATGCAGAACCGGATACTTTCTGTGGAAAAGACGACGGAAAACCGTTTTCTTAACATGTATGATCTGAAATTTGAAAATAAGGTCGGGGGGCAGGGTCTTTATCACGTAGCCTCGCGCGCGCCTTCGATCGCGGAGCTGAAGCTGAATACCCGCGTCAACAGGCCGGACGGCGTCATCATCTACAGCCTTTACGGCGAACAGCATGACCGCGTCGTGCTTGTGCGGCAGTATCGCTTTTCCATAGACGATTATCTCTATGAATTTCCGGCAGGACTCGTGGATGAGGGCGAATCTTATGCCGAGGCAGGGGCACGGGAGCTGAAGGAGGAGACAGGACTGGATTTCCAGGCGATCGAGGCCGATCCGATGTATCATAAACCTTTCTTCACGACGATCGGCCTGACAGACGAATCCTGCGCGACTGTTTATGGTTATGCATCAGGCAGGGTCTCGGCAGATGGTCTGGAGGCCAATGAACAGCTCAGCGTTGTGCTTGCAGATCGGGCAGAAGTTCGGCGGATCTTAAAAGAGGAGAACGTTTCGATTAACTGTGCCTATCTCTTGATGCATTTTCTGCATCATGAGGAGGAGGATCCATTCTATTTTCTGACTTAGGAGGCAGGCTATGCTGGCAAATTTTATGATTGCCGTGAACGCTGTGGTTCCGCTGTTCCTGTTAATTCTTCTGGGAATGTTCGCGCGAAATCTGCATCTTCTGACGGATACTGAGCTGAATCATGTCAATAAGGCGATTTTTGAGGTCATGTTTCCGCTGATGATGTTTTATAATATCTACTCGTCCGATTTGTCGAGCTCCTTTGACCCGGGTTACCTTTGCTTCGGTGTTGGTATGACACTGGTCGTCTATTTTCTCGGGCTGGTTATCGCTCTCATTGTGGAAAAGGAGAACCGTAGCCGTGGAGCACTGATACAGGGTTTTTACCGGGGAAATGCGGTCCTGATGGGCCTTCCGATCATGATCAATCTGATGGGAGAAGAGGCAAGGGGACTGACTGCGGTCATGATCGCGGTCATTGTCCCCTGCTATAATATTCTGGCAGTGATCACGCTGGAAGTATTCCGGGGCGGGAAGCCGGATATCCGGGATATGGGAAAGCGAATTGCGACCAATCCGCTTATTATTGGCGCTGTTCTGGGTATTCTGGCAAATATCGCCGGTCTTCAGCTGCCTTCTTTGATTGAGGAACCGCTCAGCGATGTCGCTTCAGCCGCCACGGTTGTAGCTCTCCTTGTGATGGGGGCTTCCTTCCATGTCAGCAGTGTGCGGGAAAATCTGAAAGATCTGATTATCGGAGTGATCGGAAAGCTGGTGATAAGCCCCGCAATCGTATTTCTGGCTGGTTATACGATCGGGCTTCGGTGGATTCCGCTGGCGCTTCTGCTCATTATCTTCGGCTCTCCCTGCACAGTGTCCGGCTACACAATGGCGCAGCAGATGGACAGCAATGGAGAGCTCGCTGCAGGATGCCTGATTTTCACCTCGCTGTTTTCCTGTGTGACGATCTGCGGATGGATCTTTCTGCTCAAACAGCTTGGGGCGATTTAGAAAGGACTGTTGTGAATCATGTTAAAAATACTGATTGTGGAGGACGAGGAGCCGATCTCCAATCTGATCCGTGTAAATCTGAAAAAAGCGGGCTATGATTGTGACTGTGCGTTTGACGGACAGGAAGCGGCAGATCATATGGAGAAGGGACATTATGATCTGGTTCTTCTGGATATCATGCTTCCAAAGGTCAACGGCTATGAGCTGATGGAGTACGCAAAGACTTTAAATCTTCCGGTTATCTTTATCACCGCGATGGATTCGACGGAGAACAAGGTGAAAGGCCTGAAAATGGGAGCAGAAGATTATATTGCAAAGCCCTTTGAGATTGTGGAGCTGCTTGCGCGTGTAGAAACGGTGCTGCGTCGCTATAACAAACTCGGCAGGACCATTCAGATTCTGGATGTAGAGATCGATCTGGATTCGCGTATTGTTACGCAGAACGGACAGCAGGTGCTTTTAACGCTGAAAGAATATGAGCTGTTATTATTCTTTGCCCGGAATCCGAATATCGCCCTGTATCGTGAATCCATTTATGAACAGGTATGGGAAAAAGAGTACACCGGGGACAGTCGTACGGTTGACCTGCATGTACAGCGTCTCAAGAAAAAACTTGGATGGGATGGACATATCTGCGCTGTATACAAGATTGGATATCGTCTGGAGACCTGATTTATGAAATTTTTCTGGAAAATCTATTTTTCATTTATCGCAGTATTTCTGGTTGCATTTGGCCTGTTCGGCACCTGGATGATTCAGATGGCTTTCGAGAGTTCTTACCAGAAGGCGCTCGAGGACGGCGAATGGGACAATCGGATGTATCAGCTTGCGTTTGAAATGAATCTGAGCAGTATGGACGAAGAAAACCGTACGGAAGAGATGATTCCGGTCATGGCAGCTGCCGTTGTGCAGAACTTTTCCACCACTGAGAATATTTATCGTATCTATAGTGAAGACCATAAACTCCTTTACGAAAGCCAGAGCAGCAGTGTGCGCGGGACTGACGTGCTTCTGGTCCTGTGGGAGGAACAGTCGTGCAGTTATTCGCTGTATCGGCTGGGAGAGCAGACCTGGCTCGTCTATGCCTGCCGTTCCAATATGGGCGGACAGGTGTATCTCCTGGAGAGTCTGACCGATATTTCCAGCATCTATGAGGAGAGCGATGCCTATTATAATATGTATCGTATGATGATGATCGTGCTGATTCTGGTCATGACGGTTGTCGTCTTTGCCATCGCAGGAATGCTGACTCATTCCGTCAATCGTCTTTCTCACACGACAAGGCGTTTTACAAACGGGGATCTGGACGCGCGCGCTGTGGAAAGCGGAGGGGATGAGATTGCGGAGCTCTCAAAGGATTTTAACCGCATGGCGGTCACCCTGTCTGACAAAATGGAAGAACTGACGCTCCAGGCACAGCGCCAGGAGGATTTTACGGCATCCTTCTCACATGAACTGAAAACACCTCTGACTTCTATTATCGGCTATGCGGATATGCTGCGCACAATGGACTGTACAAAGGAGGAGGTTGTCGATGCAGCAGGATATATTTATCATCAGGGAAAACGACTGGAAAACCTGTCGCGTAAAATGCTTGATATGATTGTTGCAGGCAAGCAGGAGCTGAATCTTTATGCGCTTGACGTACGGAATCTGGTAGAAGAGGCAGTGCAGATTACGGACGAAAGCCGACAGAAGCAAAATGTGACACTGACAATGGAGCTACAGGATGGCAGCATAGAGGGAGATCGGACGTTGCTGATTTCCGCAGTAACGAATATACTCGAAAATGCGCGGCGTGCCATGCCTTCGGGTGGAAAAATACTTATTCAGGGGCGGAACTATCCGAAGTATTATCTGCTTTGCGTCAGTGATAATGGTTGTGGAATCGAATCAAAAGAAATTTCCAGGATCACAGAAGCCTTTTACATGATCGATAAATCCAGAGCCCGCCGGGAGGGAGGCGCAGGTCTGGGACTGGCGCTCTGCAGCAGGATACTCGCGCTGCATGGTGCACACTGGAAGATTTTCAGCCGCCCGGGTATGGGAACAGATATCGCGATACGTTTCCGCAGCAAGGAGGTGCAGGATGAAGACCTTTAAGGGACGAATATTGTTCTGGCTGTGTCTGCTTATGATTCTTCTGCTGGCGGTGGGCGTTCTGTTTATGCCGCGTGTGGTAAGCCGCTGGCTTGATGAGGGGAGACTGAATACCGTGGAGCTGGCCGAGCGTGATCAGTTCCAGTATCTGGAACAGAGTTCTGACAATGTTCCTGACATTGTAGAAGCGCTTTCTTATCTGGACAATGGGGGAGAGCTTCTTCTGCTCTCGACATTAGATGGAGAGAGTGCCCTTGGGAACACGGATCTGATAAAGTCTGTCTATGACCAGGCAATCCAGGCAGCGAACGATGGTATGCTTGTCTGGATCAGCGAGATCGGTTATGATGCTGCATATGCAGCATCGGATGAGTTTGAACCAACCGAGGCGCTCTATGAAAACTGGTCTGAAAAAGTTCGTTCCGCCAAGTATTACAGCCTGACCTATGATACGCAGGAAGATGACAATACCAGGGAAATGCTGAATTTCTGGTACTTGAACTTCTCGGACGGGACAAACTATGACTACAGCTTTCTGGTCAATGCCGCGAGTTATCAGATTTACTACGCGGAGATCTACAATTCCTGTACAAATTATGGGATGCTGCTTGCGCAGGACTACCTTGCAGACGAAGATCGGGAGGCGATCACCGTGCAGCGCACCCTTTATGACGAGGAAGGAGGACCGGAGCATGAGAGTGGTTACTACGGCTCGCTCGCTTTCTACGAAAACCGATTCTTCAACGGCTGTATCGACTATTATAACGCTTCTGACGGGCGTTACGTGCAGGGCGGATCAGGAAACGATTACAATTCCATGACCGTTCTCCATATACAGGACAGTACAATCTATGTGGAGCAGCAGATGCTGCAGGGCAGCGGCTGGTACGGAATCGGTGTCGGCTTCCGCGGCCTCGGCGACAGCGTGAGAAAACTCCTGCAGTGAGTTACAGGAACATGCGGAAGACGCCGAACACCTTTCCGAGAATCTGTACCTCATCCACAATGATCGGATCCATGTAGTCATTCTCCGGCTGCAGCCGGAAGTGGCCATTTTCCTTATAGAAGGTCTTGACTGTAGCGGAATCCTCGACCATCGCCACGACCGTGTCCCCGTTTTGCGCGCTATCCTGCTGGCGGACCATGATGTAGTCGCCGTCGAAGATACCGATATTGATCATGCTGTCGCCCTTGACTTTCAGCATGAAGCAGTCCGTGTTCGGCATGTATTCAGCCGGAATCGGGAAATAATTTTCGATATGCTCCTGGGCGAAGATCGGCTGTCCGGCGGCTACGGTACCGAGCATCGGCACATTCACGACCTCACGCCGCGTCAGATTGAAGCTGTCATCGATGATCTCAATCGCCCGGGGTTTTGTCGGATCCCGGCGGATATAGCCGTTTTTTTCAAGGGTCTCCAGATGGGAGTGCACCGAGGAGGTGGACTTCAGATGCACTGCCTCGCAGATGTCGCGCACTGCCGGCGGATAGCCCCGGTTCAGAATCTCAGATTTGATAAACTCCAGAATTTCCTGCTGCTTTGGCG
>JAJPZP010000175.1 GCA_021204285.1 Lachnospiraceae bacterium
GATTTACAGTCTTCTGACTATTTATTTCAGAGCAAATCTGGTTGTGATTGGTATGGCCATCAATATTTTTGCAGAGGGAATTACAACGACGATGTACCGAACGATTTTCGGTATGTCCGAGGGTTCCTCAAAGGTGGCCGCATTTGACAAAGTCGGGCCGCTGCTTCTTCCTGTCTATATTGGACTGGTTCTTGTCGCGGTAGTACATGTGATTTTTGGCAGGACAAAGATTGGTCTGAAGATAAAGGGAGCGGGAGAGTACCCGCAGGCGCTCGACTCGATGGGGATCAGCGTCAATCGTGTGCGTTGGCTCAGTGTGATCATCGGTTCGGCGATCATTGGTTTTGGTGGTGCGTTTCTGTCGATTGGTGAGCTGTCGTTCTTTACAGAGAATATGGTTTCCGGACGTGGGTATATCGCTCTGGCTGCCGTTATCTTCGGAAGATATACGCCAATCGGTGTTCTGCTCGCGGTGTTGCTTTTTGGAGCCGGCGAGGCTGCCGTGTACCGTTTTTCAGCGATGGGACTTGGGATACCGTCACAGTTTATCCTGATGATACCTTATATTCTCACGCTGATTGTGGTCGCCTTTTTCGGACACAAAGGTGCGGGGCCGAAAGCGTTGGGAATTCCATTTTCCAAGGAAGAACAGTGATTTCTGGGATATAGATCTGCGGCCTGTGCCTGCAGTTTTATATAAAACAGTAACCTGTAAACTTTTATGAAAGAAAGAAGGAGAAATTATGAAAAAGGGATTTTTAACAAGAATGTTAGCTGGCGCACTGTCGGCGGCGATGGTTCTGGCGATGGCTGGCTGTGGCTCTTCATCTTCGAGCAGTTCTACCTCAGATTCTGCTGAGGAGACGGAAGAAGAGGCAGAGGAGGTGAGCTCTGATATCAAGGTGGCTCTGATCCTGCCGGGAACCGCGAATGATAAGGGCTGGAACCAGGAGGCCTACGATGGCCTGCTCGAGATCGAGGAAGCCGGAATCGAGACTGCTTACGCAGAGAGTGTGGCAGCTTCCGATTATGAGACAACGTTCCGTGCTTACGCAGATCAGGGTTATGATGTCATCATCGGCCATGGCTCCGAGTTTGAAGATGCGGCGTCCAAGGTGGCGGAGGAGTATCCGGATCTGTATTTTGGCTGCACGAGTTCCGATATCTATGCGGAACCGAACCTCTTCTCATTACAGAACCTGAACAATGAGCAGGGATTTATTGCCGGCGTTGTCGCAGCGCTTGCGACGGAGACCGGGATCGTGGCGGCGATCGGTGGTATGGAAGTTCCTTCCATCCAGAGCTATATTCTCGGCTTTGAGCAGGGTGTTGCGTACGTAGACAACGGTACGACCGCATTGACCTGCTATGTCGGAACCTTTGACGATGCAACGAAGGTGAAGGAGCAGGCGCTGGCCTATGTCGAGCAGGGTGCGGATATCGTCACACATGACGCGGATGAGGCCGGACTCGGACTGTTTGAGGCGATTGCGGAAACACCGGACGGCGTATATGCGATCGGTGCTGTGAAGGATCAGTATGAGGAGTGCCCGGATAAGGTTCTGACCAGTGCGACGAACGCGATTGGCTCCGCTATGGCGAAAGTTGTGGAAGATTACGCGAATGGAACGGACATCGAGGCAATCTGCTACAAATATGGCATTGCCGCAGGCGTGATCGGACTCGCGGACTGGCACAACTGCGCGGATGTCCTGACCGATGAGGAGAAGGCGTATGTGGATGAGGTTATGGAAATGATCGCGAACGGCGATATTGTTGTGGAGAGCGCTCAGAATTAAGCGTGATAAACAGGATACAGGATTTTCCTGTATCCTGTCTGTAAAAGGGGAAGGGTACGGTTCAGATTATGGCATACGCGCTGGAGTTAAAGCATATCACAAAAGCATTCGGAGATTTCTATGCGAATAAGGATATCAACCTTTCGATTGAGGAGGGAATGGTATACAGCCTTCTTGGGGAAAACGGAGCAGGAAAAAGTACGCTGATGAATGTGCTTTATGGCCTGTTACAGCCGACAGAGGGCGAAATTCTGATCGATGGGAAGGCAGTTAAGATTCACTCCCCGAAGGACGCCATACGCCAGGGAATTGGTATGGTTCATCAGCATTTTATGCTGATACCGACGCTCACAGTAGCGGAGAATATTGTGCTTGCTACGGATGAGCGGAAAAACCCTTTCTTTGATAAAAAAGGCGTGATTGATGAAGTCAGAAAGATCTGTGATAAATACGGCTTTGTCATTGATCCTTCCCTGAAGGTGTCGGAGCTCACGGTAGGGCAGCAGCAGAAAGTTGAGATTGTAAAGGCAATCTACCATGACTGCCATTTCCTGATCCTGGACGAGCCAACCGCTGTGCTCACGCCGCGTGAGACCGAGGAGCTCTACACGATCATTGAACAGTTTCGGGCTGAAAAGAAGTCGGTTATTTTTATTTCGCATAAGCTTCATGAGGTTATGCATGTCAGCGATCGGATCAGTGTGCTGCGCGGCGGCGAGCTGGTGGCGGATTTTGAAAAGACGGAGACGAATGAACAGGAGCGGGCGTCCTGCATGGTCGGAAAGGATGTGAGCTTCACCGTTGCCAAGGATGAGGCGGAGCCGGGAGATACCGTGCTTACAGTGGATCGTCTGGTTGTGAAGGGCGTAAAGGGAAATCGAAAGGTGAATGAACTGAGTCTTACTGTTCACGCCGGGGAAATCTACGGTATCGCGGGTGTGGACGGAAACGGGCAGACGGAGCTGATCGAAGCGATCACCTGTCTTCGTAAGGCCGAGTCCGGAAACATCACAATTCTTGGAGAGAATACGACCAATCAGGATTCCGGAAAAGTGCTGGCACAGGGTGTCTCCCATATACCGGAGGATCGGCAGCATATGGGCATTCTCATGAACCGGAGCCTTATGGACAACCTGATTCTCTATGATGTGGACAAAAAGGACTATCACAAAGGCCTGTTTGTCGACTGGAAAAAGGCGGAGGAGCATGCAAACGAGACGGTTCAGAAGTATGATATAAAAATGACGGACATGCATGCCAACATCAGCGCCCTCTCGGGAGGAAACCAGCAGAAGGCGGTTGTCGCGCGGGAACTCGAAAAGAAGCCGCGCCTCCTGCTGGCTGTGCATCCGACCAGAGGAGTCGATATCGGCGCGATTGAGTTTATCCACAGTGAGATCGTGAAGGCGCGCGATGAGGGCTGCGCGGTTCTGCTCATCTCCACTGAGCTGGATGAGATTATGTCCCTGAGCGACCGGATCGGTGTCATCTTCGAGGGCAGTATTCTCGGAGAGATGGACCAGAAGAATGCAACGATTGAGAAAATCGGCATGTACATGGCCGGAATGAAGGATGAGTAATATGCTTTCAGGCCTTTGCTGCTTTTGAAATGGTGACAGTTATGTGGAAGCACGTTGAATGATATACGGTTCGAGAACCGTAACGGGCTCAAATGTCTCTTCCATGATTTTTGCCATAATCTTTCTGGCACTCTCAATGCCCAGATTGTAGTTCTGCAGATTTATGCAGGAGAGTGCCGGCGTCGTGATTTCACTCGCGACAGAATTACCAAAGCCGAGGACGGAAATATCATCCGGTATCCGGTATCCGCGGTATTGAAGGGAACGTGAGAGCTTGGACGCCATCAACTCATTTAATACGAAGAGACCATCGTAATTTCCATCTTCGATCATTTTAAGACAGGATTCCGAGGGATCAGCGTCCAGCGGAGAAGAGATAATTCCGGGAGCGGCCAGTCCTGCCTTTTTCAGCGGCTCTGAAAAGGATTCTACATGCATCCGGTACAGACCTGAATTTTCAGAGAGAGAGTGCACAAGTCCAAGACGGGTTCTGCCCTTTTCAAGCAGGTGAGAGGCCGCAAGCTTTCCGCAGAGAGCAAAGTCAGGATAGACAAGCGGAATACCCTGATAAGGAAGCGGACGGTTTGCATAGACGACAGGAACTCCCACATCAAGCAGGATATCCAGTGATTTGTAAAAACGCTCATCAAAAGAGAGAGAGACGAAGATGGCGCCTGCAATGCGGTTTTCCTGCAGTGATTTCAGAATTTCTTCGTCATCTTTCCGGATATAATCCACCTCGAAAATAAAGAGATTATAATCATATCCGGAGAGTACGGAACTGATTCCGGATGTAATTTCAGCATAATAAAGTGCGTGAATATTGGGTATGACAACGGCTACATTGTTTGTGCGGTTGGCTTTGAGCGACTGTGCCACTATATTCGGCACATAATTCAGCTCTCGAATGGCCTCCTGTATCTTCGCCTCCGTTTCCGGCTTGACGGAGAGCTTATGATTTAAGTAACGGGAAACGGTTGCTATGCTGACGTCGGCGTAGCGAGCTATATCTTTGATGGTGACCATGTCTTGCCTCCGGAGTTCTCTATTTGTGTCAGATACCATATTACAGGAAAGAGCCTCTTTTTTCAAGCTGGTCGATTTGCCTGTTGAATTTGCTGAATTCAGTCGAGTTCTTGGAAAATTTACTTGACAGTAGCATGGATAAATGTTATGATTCAAAAAACTAAGGGCGGTTTCGATGCAGGAAACCGCATTTTTTTTACACAGAGGTTAAACGTTTAACAAAATCAAAAAAGAATTTGAAATGAATGAATATCAGGGGAGAACAGCGATGAAAACAGAGAAAACACAGCTGGAACAGGTACAGGAGATTTTCGATATTCTGCATGGCACGGCACCTGCAGATCTGCTGATGAAAAATCTCAGAATTCTGGATGTATACAGTGAGACTGTATACGAAGGATCTTTACTTATCAACAATGGGAAAATCGTAGCACTCTCGCCGGATGAAAGCCGGATTCAGGTGAAGGAAACTTTTGATGGAAAGGGTTTATATGCAATTCCAGGCCTTATTGATGCCCATTTTCATTTTGAGTCCCAGCTTGTAAATCTGACTGCGCTGGCTGAGATTATGGTGCCGAATGGGACAACGACTGTGTTTGCGGAGATTCTGGATCTGATCAGTTCCGCTGCGGAAGACGGGGTAAAGGCAGCCAGAATGTTGTTTCAGGATTATGAGAAGCTTCCCTATCGCCTGTATGCTTTTGCACCCGGGAAAAAGGTAGATAAGGCGATTACAAAGGAAATTCTGGAAATGGATCCGGTGATCGGACTGGGAGAGTTTGATCATTTCTCCTACCGTACGGGAAATATAGATGATCTGGAAAAACTCGCGTGGGCCAGAGAGAAAGGCGGCTTTATCAATGGGCACTGGGGACTTACCGCGCTCGATGATATGGAACTGAATTTCCTGCCGGCGGCCGGCGTCACAAATAACCATGACGTCTGGAATATGGAGGATATCAGCAAAAGCCTGCGCTACGGCTATGGGACGCAGATCAAGTTTGGCGTTGGGAATCAGAAGGTGATAGAGACACTGTTAAAGGCGATTCAGGAGAAGCATCTTCCGCTTGATCAGTTTATGTTCTGCAGCGATAATTTCTCCGTGCGCCGTCTGACAACCGACGGGCATATGGATTATATTATCAATCTGGCGAATGAGATGGGATATGCGCCGATCAAGACGATTAAAATGGCGTCCTACAACGCGGCAAGATTCTTCCATCTTGATCATCTGATCGGCTCACTTACACCGGGGCGTTATGCGGATATTGTGCTGACTGACAGTCTCGCGAAAGTGAATCCGCTTTATGTGTTCAAGGGCGGTGAATTGATTGCCAGAGATCATCAGCTTCTCAAAAATGCGCAGATTGATTATTCCGGTATGCGTACAGAGGGCGTTCCGGGACTCGCGGATCTGAAGCCGGAAGATCTGGATATCCGGCCGATTGCGGTGTCTGAGGATGGAAAAGAGGCAACAGTTTATCTCTTTGATGTGTTTGGAAGAGGCCATGCAGATTTTTACAGGGAGATTCAGCTTCCTGTAGAAAATGGGAAAATTGTTCCGGTTTTTCAGGGGCAGAAGCTGTGTCGCCTGAGTGTGATACAGCGCTATGCGCATGGTACGCGCAATGTGATCAATGGATATTTTACCGGTATGTACATTGGCAGGGGCGCGGTCGGCACGTCATTCCCGGCGCCAGTTCCTTATCTGGCGATTGCCGGGATGGACAGTATGGAGATGTGGGACTGCGCACAGAAGATAGATCAGTATTCCGGTGCGTGTATCGCAGTGGAAAATGGGGAGATTAAGGCGAAGCTTCCCATTGAGATTTATGGAATGATGGCTGATATGACGGCGCAGGAGCTGCTGGAGCGCACGGAAGCGGTCGACAGGGCGGCAGCAGAGCTTGGCAATGACAATACGATGGGTGAGCCGGTTGTAAATAAGCTGCTCAGTCTGTTTATCTCGCTGCACCGTTTTGGCTTTATGAAGGAATAACCGGAGTCAGCGCGAACGCATCAGAAGCTTGGGAGGATCGCAATGCAGGATTATATCAGAATGGAACAGATCACCAAACGTTTTCCGGGTGTCATGGCCTGCGACCATGTTTCCCTGGGATTCCGGAGAGGGGAAATTCATGCGTTGCTCGGCGAAAATGGCGCCGGAAAGAGCACCATGATGAATATGCTCTATGGTTTGCTGAAGCCGGACGAGGGTCAGATTTTGATAGAAGGATGTCCGGTGCAGATTCGTAATCCAAATGATGCGATTGCGCATGGAATTGGCATGGTTCATCAGCATTTTATGCTGATACAGAAATTTACTGTTCTGGAAAATGTCATTCTCGGAACAAAGATGAGCCGGGAGCCTTTTCTCTCAACTGCAGAGGCCAGAGAAAAAATTCTGGAAATATCACAGCGAACAGGCCTGAATGTGAATCCTGACGCGAGGGTCGCGGATCTGTCAGTCGGTGACCAGCAGCGTGTGGAAATTATAAAAGCGCTTTATAAGGGTGTCAGTACCCTGATCATGGATGAACCAACCGCAGTGCTCACACCGCAGGAAACAGATGAATTGTTCCGGGTGCTTCGCGGATGGGTGAAAGAGGGAAATACCGTCATCTTCATCACCCACAAGATGCGCGAGGTGGTATGTTTCTGCGATCGCGTGAGTATTTTACGTGACGGTCATTTTATTGAGACGGCTCCCACCGGGGATCTGTCTGAACAGGAAATTGCCGAGATGATGGTGGGACACAAGGTTACCCTTGCCATGGATAAAAAAGAGCTGCAGGTGGGAGACACCGTGCTGGATGTAAAAGAGCTGACAGTTCCGGGAATTGGCGGAGTGGAAGCGGTGAAGAATGTTTCCTTTATTGTACGCGAAGGGGAAGTACTGGGGATAGCGGGCGTTGATGGAAACGGCCAGTCAGAGCTTATCTCTGCCATTATTGGCCTTACGAAGGCCAGTGCAGGCGAGGTGCGGCTGAACGGCGAGAATATTCTTGGCAGGACGCCAAAGCAGATTCTGGATATGGGACTTTCCAATATTCCTTTCAGCCGGCAGACGGAAGGGACAGTGATGAGCTTCAGCGTTGCGGATAATCTTATTTTAAAGGAAGAGTGGAATCCGCCTTACTGCAGGCATGGTGTTTTGCAGAAGAAAGTGATTCAGGAGCGCAGCAGGGAGATGATTGAAAAATACTCCATCAAGGCGAACGATCCGGACACCAGGGTGGAGAACATGAGCGGAGGTAATCAGCAGAAGGTGATTATCGCGCGGGAGATAGAGCGTGAGCACAAATTGCTGCTGGCCTGTCATCCGACGCATGGACTCGATATCGGAGCAACGGAATTCATCCATCGTTGTCTGATCGGGGAGCGCGATGCCGGAAAGGCGGTGTTGCTTGTCTCCACGGAGCTGGACGAGCTGCTGTCATTGTCGGATCGGATTATTGTCATGTTTAAAGGGGAAATAATGGGTGAGGTTACAAGTGGACATTTTGAGCCTTCAAAGATTGGTCTTATGATGGCCGGTCAGAGGCAGGAGATGGCATAGTACCCCATTATTCATATGTAACTGTTAACCATTTTCAAAAAAGGAGGAAAAAATGAAAAAATTGGTAACGGTAATGCTGGCGCTCGTGATGAGCATGTCACTTCTTCTTGCAGGGTGCGGAAGTTCCTCTGAAAGTACTGAGAATACAGAAGAAGAGACAGAAGTGGAGGATGACGGCGAGGAAACGGCCGATGACAGCGAGGAAACATCGGAGATTGTTGCCAGCGATGTAAAGGTCGCCCTGTTGCTGGTTGGCGCGATCAATGATTACGGCTGGAGTCAGGCGGGCTACGAGGGAGTGAGCGAGGCCGCAGAGGAGTACGGTTTTGAGTTTGCATACAGTGAGAGCGTTGCGCTTGCAGAGATGGAGACCACGCTCCGCGATTACGCAAGCCAGGGATATGATCTGATTATCGCACACGGTGATGAGTTCAGTGATGCGGTATGTACTGTGGCGGAAGAATTCCCGGACTGCAGCTTTGCAATTTCCAATGGAGCTCCTACTACAGAGCTTGACAATGTAATCGGCATGGACATCCGGAATGAAGAGCAGGGTTATATCGCCGGTTATGCGCTTGGTCTTCTGACAGAGTCAGGCAAGGTGGGATTTATCGGCTCAGTGGAGGGTACTTCACAAAAGCGTGTTGAAAATGGTCTTACTCAGGGACTGGCGGCGTCGAACCCAGATGCAGAGGTTATGATTTCTTATGTGGGAAGCTATTCTGATATGGCAGCGGCAAAGGAACAGGCAACAGCGATGATTGAGCAGGGCGCGGATGTTCTTTTCCAGTATGCGCAGGGCGCAGGCATTGGCGTTGTGCAGGCCGCAGCGGAGGAAGGCGTGAAAATCGTCGTGACGACGCCGTCTCAGGCAGAAATGGCGGAAGGCTACGCAGCATTTGCCGTACAGACAGTAAATAAGGATCTTGTTAAGATGCTGATTGATTCCTATATGGATGGAGAATTTGGCCCGGATCTTGTGATAGAGGGAACCTTTGCAACAAATCTGTTCCAGATTAATTCCATTGATAATGATGTGATTTCGGAGGAAGTGATGGCGGAGATTCAGGAACAGGCAGACGCGCTTGCGGATGGATCCCTGGTTCTGGAAACACGTCAGCTCGATTAAACATATTCTGAGGTTTTGAAATGATGAACGCACAGAGCGAACAGAATGCTGAAAAAAAACTGGATCAGAGCATTCGGAAATTTGAACGTATTTTTAATGTTATTGTTCCGATACTGGTGGTGCTTGCCTCCCTGCTTGTGGTCAGCATCATCATTGTCTGGCAGAAAGCAAATCCGCTTGAGGCGTTCGCAGCTTTATTTAAGGGCGCTTTTGGAAGTGCATACAGCATAGGAAGCAGCCTGAACGTTGCCACCCCGCTTATTCTGGCGGGGGTTGGCATCGCGTTTGCCGCGCGGGGTGGTATCATCAATCTTGGGGCAGAGGGTCAGATCATCTTTGGAGGAATATTTTCCACGCTGATCGCTGTGAATATCAGCGGATTGCCGACACTGCTCCATGTACTGCTCTGTCTGGCGGCCGGATTCCTTGGCGGAGCGCTCTGGGCGCTGGTGCCGGCATATTTCAATGCCAGACATGGTACGAATGTCATGATCACGACGATGCTGATGAACGATATCGCGGCAGGCATCTGCAGTGTACTGGTCAAGGG
>JAJPZP010000182.1 GCA_021204285.1 Lachnospiraceae bacterium
CTCATCGCCTACGCGAAGTCCTTTGGTGCAAAGGGCATCACCGTATCCGGCGTCTGCTGTACCTCGAACGAGGTTGCGATGCGCCGCGGCATCCCGATGGCCGGAAACTTCCTGCAGCAGGAGAACGTGGTCCTGACCGGAGCTTGCGAGGCGATTGTCGTCAACGTGCAGTGTATCTTCCCGGCACTTGGTCCCTTAAGCAAATGCTTCCATACAAAATTTATCACGACCTCCCCGATCACGCAGATGCCGGATTCCGAGTTTGTCCGCTTCGATGTGGGAACCGCGGCGGAGAAGGCGAAAGCGATCGTGAAAGCGGCGGTGGAGAACTTCCAGAACCGCAAGCCGGAGCTGGTGTACATACCGGATCTGAAGCGTCATGCGACGGTCGGCTATTCTGTCGAGGCGATCAAGAAGACGCTCGATACCGTCACAAACAGTCAGGTCGACGAGCTTGGCACGCTGAAGCCGCTGGTTGAGTGCGTGCGTTCCGGCGTCCTGCGCGGCGCGGTCGCGATGGTCGGCTGCAACAACCCGAAGGTGCGTCCGGACCGCTCTCACATCGAGCTGATGAAGAAGCTGATCGCAAATGATATCATCATCGTGGCCTCCGGCTGCTCGGCGCAGTCCGCAGCCAGAGCCGGCCTTATGGACAAGCGCGCGAAGAAATACTGCGGCGCGGGTCTTAAGAGAGTCTGCGAGTTGGCGGACATCCCGCCGGTGCTGCACATGGGTTCCTGCGTGGATATCAGCCGTATGATGATTCTGGTCTCCGAGCTCGCAAAGGATTCCGGCTGGAATATCAGCCAGCTGCCGGTTGTCGGCTGCGCGCCGGAGTGGATGTCGGAGAAGGCTGTGTCTATTGGTAACTACGTCGTTTCCACCGGTATCGATACGTTCCTCGGCATTGATCCCTATGTGGCAGGTTCCAGCGAGATGCTCTACTGGCTGACTGCTGGCGTGCACGACTGGGTTGAGGCTGCCTTCACGATTGAGACCGACATGGAGAAACTCGAGAATGGCATTATTGAGCGCATCGAAGCCAAGAGAACGGCGTTAGGTATCTAAATCTGACAGTAAAGAGGTGTGGACATGAAGATTGCGGTTACCGGGAAAGGTGGAGTCGGCAAGACGACCTTTGCGGCGACGCTCGCGAGACTCTACGCGGACGAAGGAAAATCGGTTCTGGCCGCGGATGTGGATCCGGACGCGAACCTGGGGCTGGCCCTGGGATTTCCGGAGGACGTGCTGGATTCGATCATCCCGATTTCCAAGATGCGGAAGCTCGTGGAGGAGCGGACCGGCGCAGGCCCGGACAATACCTTTTACAAACTGAACCCGAATGTGAGCGATATTCCGGATACTTACAGCAAAACCTATAATGGAGTCAAGCTGCTGACGCTCGGGACGGTGGAGACCGGAGGAGGCGGCTGCGTCTGCCCGGAGCACATGATGCTGCGGCGGATTCTCAGCAACCTGGTGATTCACCGCGATGAGGTGGTCATCATGGATATGGAAGCCGGCCTGGAACATTTAGGCCGCGGCACCTGCGAGGCCATGGAACAGTTTGTGGTGGTCATCGAACCGGGTGCGCGAAGTGTGCAGACCTACAAAAATGTAAAACGACTTGCTCTGGATCTGGGAATCCGTCAGGTGCGCGTGGTGGCCAACAAGGTACGCGGCGCGGAGGATGAGGAGTTTGTGCGCTCCCGGATTCCCGCGGAGGATCTGCTCGGCTTTATCCATTACAACGCCGAGGTGATTGACGCGGACCGGCAGGGAAAGGCTCCCTATGACGTGAGCCCGGCCGCCACCGACGAGATTCGGAAGATCAAGGAGATACTGGAACAATAAACCGATAAATACGTATGGAGGTAACATCGTGACATTATTTGACAGAGTATTTGGCGGCTCGCAGGAAATGTATGCGTGGGCCGAGAAAGCTGTTACGGAAGCAATCGAGAAATATGGCGTTGACAAAGAAGTCTCTCTTCCGCAGACAGCATACTGCCTGCCCTGCTACTATGCAGTGACCGGCGAGAAGCTGACGAAGCTGGGAGAAGTACAGGAAGCGCTTGGCGGAAGAATCAAGAGCATGATGGAGCGCAAGGAGCGTCTCCACAACGTCTTCCAGGCGGGCATCGGCACTGCACTGGCAGCTGAGATCATTGAAGCCATGAAATATATCGACGGTGCGGAGCCCTACGCGGAGCCCTATGTGGGAAGCTTTTCCGATGCCTGGATCCGTGAGCTGGGCGTGCCGCTGGTCACCGG
The DNA here is from genome assembly GCA_021204285.1 of Lachnospiraceae bacterium. GTDB lineage: Bacteria > Bacillota > Clostridia > Lachnospirales > Lachnospiraceae > Hominiventricola. The sequence goes on from JAJPZP010000182.1 coordinate 2,275, forward strand.
CGACATCCCGGGCGTGGCGGTTCTGATCAACGCTGCCCCGATGAAAGAGGCGGCTGTCGCTCTGGTCAAGAGCTATCAGTCCCAGGGTATCTTTGTAACCTGTACCGGCGGCATCTGCCAGCAGCTGATCGATGCCGGCTATAAGACCGGATTCAACGTGCGTGTGACACTGCTCGGCGATGAGATCACTTCCGTCGTCCACGTCGTATCCGTGGCTCTGCGTGCAGCCCTGATCTTTGGCAACATCACGCCGGGCGATCTCGACAGCCTGATGGAGTATACGAAGGATCGTGTCTTCGCGTTTGTCAATGCCTATGCTCCGGTTGACGATCTGACCGTGGGCTGCGGCGGCGGTGCAATCGCCTTCGGCTTCCCGGTTATCTCGAATGATCTGGTCAGCCTGAAGGATATGAACGTGCCGAAGAGCCTGATTCTGCAGGGCGACACGAGCAAGTTCAACGCGACGTCCCTTGACGCGCGCGACATCAAGATCAAGATCGCGCAGGTTGATATCCCGGTTTCCTTTGCTTCGGCGTTCGAGGGCGAGATCATCCGCCGCGGCGATATGCAGGTTGAGTTCGACGGCTCCAGAAAGGACTGCTTCGAGCTGGTCTGCACGAAGGAAGCGGGCGATGTCGTCGATCACGGCTTCGAGCTCATCGGACCGGACTTCGATGCGATGGAAGAGGGCAGCAAGCAGCAGATTGCCTATATCGTCAATGTGGCCGGCAAGAACATGCAGTCCGACTTTGAGCCGGTGTTTGAGCGTAAGTTCCACAGCTATATTAACTGTATTGAGGGAGTGATGCACACCGGGCAGCGCGATATGATCCGCGTTCGTATCAGCAAGAGCACCTTTGAGGCAGGCTTCCGCGCGAAGGATCTGGCGGAAGTGCTGTATGTCAATATCAAGAACGAGTTCGATGCGGTCGTCGACAAGTGCTCCGTGACGATCGTGACTGATCCGGCGGAGTGCACGAAGCTGCGCCACGAGCTGGCGACACCGGCCTATGACGCACGTGATGAGAGGCTGACATCCCTGACCGATGAGTCTGTGCCGGTCTACTACAGCTGCATCATGTGCCAGGCCTTCTCACCGAGTCATGTGTGCGTGGTTACCCCGGAGCGTCTGGGACTCTGCGGCGCTGTGTCGTGGCTCGACGCGAAGGCGACGAACCAGCTCGATCCGCAGGGCCCCTGCCAGGTCATCACCAAGGAGCGCGTGATCGATGAGAACCTTGGCCGTTACGAGGACGTCGACGAGGCGGTCAACAAGTTCTCACAGGGAGCCCTGGAGCACGTGACGCTCTACTCCATCATGGAAGACCCGATGACCTCCTGCGGCTGCTTCGAGTGCATCTGCGGCATCGAGCCCTTCTCAAACGGCGTGATTATCGCGAATCGTGAGTATGCGGGTATGACGCCTCTTGGCATGACCTTCGCGGATCTCGCTTCCATGACCGGCGGCGGCGTACAGACCCCGGGCTTCATGGGCCACGGCAAGCATTTCATCTCTTCCAAGAAGTTTATGAAGGCAGAGGGCGGCGTGGAGCGCATCGTCTGGATGCCGAAGGATCTGAAGGATCAGGTGAGCGAGCGCCTGAACGAGACCGCGAAGGAACTCTATGGCATCGACAATTTCTGCGATATGATCGGTGACGAGACCGTTTCCACCGACCCCGAGTCCCTGCTCGAGTTCCTGACCGAGAAAGGCCACCCGGCGCTCAGCATGGAGCCCATGATGTAACAGCGAGGAAGGAAAACAAGCGCGACCGAAGGGAGCATTTGTTTTCACCCGAGCTGTTAGCGACAGAATCTTTTAGCGGCGTCAGCCGCGGCAGACGTGCGAAGCACGGCTGGATTCTGGAGCTTTCTTAGGAAGGAAAACAAGCGCGACCGAAGGGAGCATTTGTTTTCACCCGAGCTGTTAGCGACAGAATCTTTTAGCAGCGTCAGCCGCGACAGACGTGCGAAGCACGGCTGGATTCTGTCGCCTCATCCAGCCATCGGTTTGACTTTTATCACCCGACGAAGGGAAGCCCTGAAATATTTTCAGGGTTTCCCTTCTGGGGCGTGCGAAAAGCTTTTACTTTTCTTGCATTTGTGCTATAATTTAGTGAGATATTTTTTAAGGAGGATACATACCAATGCCATTCAATGGAAAATCAGGAAAATTTAATGCTTCCATCAACATAGTCGAAATCGGCTGCGGCGAGAAGGCGATCAAGATTGGTGGCGAGAACGTTTATCCGTTCTACACTTTTGATGCGCCGATTGAGAATGCACCGAAGATCGGCGTTATGATCTCTGATCTTGGCCTGGAGAATGAGCCGGCAGGCGTGAAAGCCTATTATGAGGGCTGCAGCAACTTTGCCGAGATCGCGCAGAAAGCCGCCGCGATGCCGGGCGCAGATTTTGTCTGCCTGAAGCTTGAGGGAGCGGATCCTAACGGCGAGAACAAGTCTACCGAGGAGTGCATGACCGTTCTGAAAGAGGTCGTTGACGCCATCGACGTGCCGCTTGTCGTGTACGGCTGCAAGAACGTGACGAAAGATGCCGAGCTTCTGACGAAGGCGGCGGAAGTCGCTCAGGGAAAGAACGTCCTGATCCTGGCGGCAAAAGAAGAGAACTACAAGGGTATCGGCGCGGCCGCAGGCCTTGCCTACAACCAGAAGGTCGGCGCGGAATCCGCTGTTGATATCAACCTTGCAAAACAGCTTAACGTATTGATTTCCCAGCTCGGTGTAGCCCCGGCGAACGTTGTGATGAACGTCGGTACGGCGGCTGTCGGATACGGTTTCGAGTACGTGGTTTCCACGATGGATCGTGTCAAGGCGGCGGCTCTGTCTCAGGGCGACGCACAGCTTCAGATGCCGATCATTACGCCGGTTGCCGATGAGGCGTGGAGCACCAAGGAGGCGATTGCCTCTGAGGAAGATATGCCGGAGTGGGGCGATCAGGAAGCCCGCGGCATTGGCATGGAGGTATCCACGGCTGCTTCTGTACTGGCGTCCGGTTCCAACGCAGTCATTCTGAAACATCCGACTTCCGTTGCAACCATATCTGCATTGATCAAAGAACTGGTGTAATCGAGGAGGAGGAATCATACCATGGCTTTAAAAGGATTAGATATTTTTAAACTGACACCGAAGACGAACTGCAAGGAGTGCGGCAGCCCGACCTGCATGGCCTTCTCGATGAAGGTAGCGCAGGGTGCGGTGGATCTTTCCAAGTGCCCGCATATGTCGGAGGAGGCTCTCGCGACGCTGTCCGAGGCGACGGCTCCGCCCATGAAGACGATCAAAGTCGGTACCGGCGACGCCGAGTACAGCCTGGGCGGCGAGACTGTTCTTGCCAGACATGAGAAGACTTTTGTCAGCAGACCGCGCTTCGCGGTGAACCTGACTGCGGATATGGACATCGACGCGGTGATGGCGGAAGTGAATAAGGTAGATTATGATCGTATCGGCGAGCAGATGCACGCGGAGATGGTCTATGTGGAGTATACCGGAGACAGTGCGGCTTATGTTGAAGCTGTGAAGAAGGTCTGCGGCATCGGCAAGACGATCATTCTTGGCTGCAAGGATGTCGAGGCTGCGAAAGCTGCCCTTGAAGTCTGCAAGGCCGAAAAGCCGATCCTTGACGGTGCGGACGCTTCCAACTATGCGGATATGGTAGAGGCAGCGAAGGCCGCGGGCGTGGTGCTCGGCGTGACCGGAGCGGATATCAATGAACTCTATGATACGACTGCCGCGATCGAGAAGCTTGGTTATAAGGAGCTTGTGCTCGATACAACCGGAGCGGACATCAAGACGACCTTTGCGACGACCGTGCAGGTGCGCCGTGCCTGCCTGGCAAAGAATCCGGACAGAACCTGCGGCTATCCGTCGATCGTAAATCTTTCCAGGATCACGCCGAACGATGAGCCGATGCAGATCGCGCTCGCGTCCATGTTCGTGCTGAAATATGGCTCGATTATCGTTATGGATACGATGAACTACGCCAGAGCGCTTCCGCTGTACGGCCTGCGTCAGAACGTTTACACCGATCCGCAGAAGCCGATGAAGGTGGAGCCGGGCATCTACCCGCTGAACGGCGGCGATGAGAATTCAGTTGTGCTGACGACGGTTGACTTCGCGCTCACCTACTTCGTGGTGTCCGGCGAGCTGGAGCGCTCCGGCGTGCCATGTAACCTCGCGATCAGCGATGCGGGCGGACTTTCCGTTCTGACGTCCTGGGCAGCCGGCAAATTCTCTTCGACTTCGATCTCGAAATTCATCATCGAGAATGTAGAGCCGAAGATCAAGTGCAGAAAGCTGATCATCCCCGGAAAGGTTGCCGTACTGAAGGGCGACGTGGAAGCGAAGCTTCCGGGCTGGGAAGTGATTGTAGCTCCGAACGAGGCGGTGCAGCTCGTGAAATTCCTGAAGGACATGCAGGCTGCCGGCGAGATTTAAACAGTGATACAGCCCCGCCGCTTTCCGTGGCGGGGTACAAATAAATAATCAAAAAGGAGAACATGACTATGGCAAAATTTGTAGTAATCGGTGAGAGATTGTCTACGACGGCACCGAGCGTTAACAAGGCTTTCACCTCGAGGGATCCGGAGCCGATCATTCAGCGTGCGAAGCAGCAGCTGGACGCGGGTGCGACCTATCTGGATGTCAATATCGGACCGGCTGAGAATGATGGACCGGATCTGATGAAGTGGGCGGTGCAGCTGCTCCAGAGCGAGTTCGACAATGTTCCGCTGGCACTCGATACGGCGAACAAGGCGGCGATCGAAGCGGGCATTTCCGTCTACAATCGCGCAAAAGGAAAACCGATCGTAAACTCGGCTGACGCTGCGGGCAGAATCGAGTACATAGACCTTGCCGCTGCAAATGATGCCATTGTCATCGCTCTGTGCAATGGCGAGGGCATTGCAAAAGACAATGACGAGCGTATGATGTACTGCCAGACCATGCTTGAGAGAGGCATGGAGCACGGCATGGATCCGTCAGACCTCTGGTTTGATCCGCTGTTCCTTGTTATCAAGGGTATGCAGGACAAGCAGATGCAGATTCTGGAATGCATCAAGATGATTTCCGATATGGAGCTGAACTCCACCGGCGGTCTTTCGAATAACTCGAACGGTATGCCGAAGCATATTCGTCCGATCATGGATTCCGCAATGGTAGCTATGGCCATGATGTGTGGCCTGACCTCCGCGATCGTGAACCCGAACGACCTTCGTCTGATGGAGACGATCAAGTCCTGCGATATTATCAAGAATAACAATCTGTATGCGGACTCCTATCTGGAGATCTAATCAGAGAAGGATAAGGAGAGGCACAAAGGATTTTGTGCCTCTTTGTATATAAGCAGACATGTGAACAGGAGGTAATTGTAAAATGGGTGCTTTGACAGATTTAATTTATGGGGGGTCCAATGCGGTAGCTGGTCTGACAGAGGGTGCTGTGAACGACGCAATCGCAAAACACGGGGAGGATGCAAAAGTATCTTTTGGCGATACGGCGTATTTTCTTCCGCCCATCTATGCGGCCACGGGCGTGAAGGTCGCAAAACTCGGCGATCTGCCGGCCTGTGTGGGCGTGCTCAAGAGTCTGATCACCAATGAGGAAGATCTTGGCGCGGCTCTGAATGCGGGTCTTGCGACGGCAGTCGGCGCGGAGATTCTCGAGGCTCTGAAATACGTGGAGAATGAGAATCCTTACGCGGAGGACAGCGGCATCGGCTTCGTGCCGGATCCGATCATCCGTTCGCTCGGCGTACCGCTTGTCACGGGCGATATCCCCGGTGTGGCGGTTATCCTTGGTAAGGCTGACAACGCGGCGGACGTGGCGAAGATCGTGAAGGATTACCAGAGCAAGGGTATCATGTCCTTCCTGGTGGGCGATGTCATCGAGCAATGTATGGAAAGCGGCGTAAAGATCGGTCTTGACTACCGTGTTGTCCCGCTTGGACATGACGTGACGGCTGTGATTCATGTTGTGACAGTTGCGATCCGTGCGGCACTGATCTTCGGCAATGTGAAGCCGGGCGATCTGGCGGGACTTCTCGCCTACACGAAGGAACGTGTTCCGGCTTATGTGAATACGTTCGGGGCGTTGGACGCGGTGACCCTATCCGCGGGTGCGGGCGCAATTGCGCTTGGCTTCCCGGTGATTACGGACATCGATCTCGGCGATCTGCAGATTGCGGGAGCGCTGGAGTCTGTGACCGACCATGATGCGACGGTGAAGAAGAGCCTTGAGCTTCGCAATATCAAGATTAAAGTAACGGAAATCCCGATTCCGGTGGCATTCGCCTCCACCTATGAGGGCGAGATCATCCGCCGCGGCGATATGCAGATCGAGTTTGACGGCTCCAGAAAGGATTGCTTCGAGCTGGTCGTCACGAAGGACGCCTCCGAGATCGAGGATCACGAGTTCAAGCTCATCGGGCCGGATTTCGACGCGATGGAAGAGGGCAGTAAGCAGAATATCGCATACATCGTAAACGTTGCGGGTAAGAATATGCAGTCCGACTTTGAGCCGGTCTTCGAGCGTAAATTCCACAGCTATATCAACTGTGTGGAGGGTATTATGCACACCGGACAGCGTGACATGATCCGTGTCCGCATCAGCAAAGATACCTTCGCGGCAGGCTTCCGCGCAAAGGATCTGGCGGAGGTGCTGTACTGCAATGTCATGAACGAGTTCGATGCGGTTGTCGACAAGTGTTCTGTGACGATCGTGACGGACGCGGCAGAGTGCACGAAGCTGCGCCATGAGCTGGCGGTTCCGGCCTATGATGCGCGTGATGAGAGACTGACCTCCCTGACCGATGAGTCCGTGCCGGTTTACTACAGCTGCATCATGTGCCAGGCCTTCTCGCCGAGCCATGTGTGTGTCGTCACCCCGGAGCGCCTTGGACTCTGTGGCGCTGTGTCGTGGCTGGATGCGAAGGCGACGAATCAGCTCGATCCGGAAGGACCCTGCCAGGTTATCACGAAGGAAAGAGTTATCGACGAGAATCTCGGACGCTACGAGGATGTCGACGAGGCGGTCAACAAGTTCTCGCAGGGTGCTCTTGAGCATGTGACGCTCTACTCGATCATGGAAGATCCGATGACCTCCTGCGGCTGCTTCGAGTGCATCTGTGGCATCGAGCCCTTCTCGAACGGCGTGATCATCGCGAACCGTGAGTACGCCGGCATGACGCCTCTTGGCATGACCTTTGCGGACCTTGCGGGTATGACCGGTGGCGGCGTGCAGACCCCGGGCTTCATGGGCCACGGCAAGCACTTTATCTCCTCCAAGAAGTTCATGAAGGCAGAGGGCGGCGTGGAGCGCATCGTCTGGATGCCGAAGGATCTGAAGG
>JAJPZP010000052.1:0-1979 GCA_021204285.1 Lachnospiraceae bacterium
AAACTGCGGAACCAGAGGAATGATATCGGCCTGCTGTGAGAGCTCGTCACCCGCGTCCGACTCCTCCAGTTTCCGAAGCTTCTTGAGTTCTGTGACGCTGTATTTCTGCTTTGCGGCCGTCCGGTTCTTCCAGGGATATTCCCAGGAAAGCCGCGCATCCACCTCCCTGTCAAGCATGGAATCCGTATTTTCCTGATGAAGCTGCAGCTCCAGCTCCTCTCTGGACAATGCTTTGCTCACCTGTCCGGCCACAGCGCCGCGAACAAGCGACTCCATGGAGACCGGATGCACGGTAAGCGCGCTGTCCGATGGATTCAGCGCCGGAAGTATCCACTGAAGACAGCAGCCCGCACCTGCAATCCGGGAAAACGAAAGACGCTCTCCTTTCCGCTCTGTCTCCAGCAGTTTTTCCTCCGCCATGCCGGTCAGGATCAGCTTCTCCTTCGCCCGCGTCATCGCCACATAGAGGATTCGCAGTTCTTCTCCCAGACTGTCCAGCCGGTTCTGCCGGCGGATTAGCTGCTTCAGCAGCGTCGGCCGGCGCAGCCGGCGCTCCGTGTCCACATAATCGAGTCCCGCGCCCCAGCGGCTGTGGAGCACCAGCTTATCGCGGCTCTCCTGCCGGTTGAAGGCTTTCCCCATGCCTGACACGAATACGATCGGAAATTCCAGCCCCTTGCTGTGATGGATGCTCATGATCTGCACCGCGTCTCCGCCTTTGCCCGGCAGCGCGGCCTCCCCGAAATCCATCTGATATTTCTGCATCCGCTCAATGTAACGGACAAAATGAAACAGCCCGTGATAGCTGATTTTCTCATAATCCTGTGCCTTTGCGAGCAGCATCTGCACATTGGCAAGCCGCTGCTCCCCGCCGGGCAGTGCGCGGATACGATTCAGATAGTCATGTTCCGCCATGACGCTCCACAAAAGCTCATGCACCGGCATATAGGCCGTCTTTTCCCGGTTTTTTTCCATTCTCGTCAGGAAATCGCGCAGGCGTGCGTGGAGCTGTCTGTCCTTCTCTGTGCTGCCATCGCCATCGGAAGGCTCCTCCGTAATCGGCACAGACCCCGCTGCCTTCCCTCCCGCATACGTGACACAGGCCTGATAAAAGCCGCCCTCCGGGCTAGCCGTCCGGATCTGCGCCATTTCTTCTGAAGAAAATCCGCCGAGCATCCCATGCAGTGCCGCCGCAAGCGGGATCTCCTGCGTAGGGTTATCGAGTACCTTCAGATAGGAGAGCAGCGTCTCGACCTCCATTGTCCCAAAATAGCCTTCCCGCGATTGCGCGCGGGCCGGAATCCCCTCATCCTGCAGCACACGCACAAAGGTCTCGCTCCAGCCGGACATGGTTCGCAGAAGGATGACAATATCGCCGGGCTGTACCGCGCGCATTTCGCCGTTCTCCCATACCAGGCCGTCCGTAAGCAGATCGTGAATGCGCGCGGCCACCATATGAGCCTCCGCCTCCGGCTTCGTCCAGCGGCACTCCTTCTCCCATGCCTCCCAGTCTTCCTGGGTGAGAATACAGAGCTCCGCCTTCGCCGCAGCGGATTCCGGATAGAGAGCGCCTGCCTGAAGCGACGCTGCCTCATCATAGTCGATCCCGCCGAGCTCCGGACGCATGATGCGCCGGAACACTTCATTGACGGGACTTAACACCTCACTGCGGCTGCGGAAATTCTGACGCAGGTCGATGCGCACGCCGACATCCCCCATTTCCACGCCAACCGGGACACCCTCTCCGGAAGTCCTGAAAGCCACAGCATTTTCCACCTCTGCGGCGTCCGAGCTATAACTCTCATATTTTGCAAGAAAAAGTCCCGGCTCCGCCTGGCGGAAACGATAGATACTCTGCTTTACATCGCCGACCATGAAACGATTGTCCTGCCCGCGGCGGCTGCGGCAGATGCTCGTGAGGATCGCCTCCTGCACGAGGTTGGAATCCTGGTATTCGTCCACCATGATCTCTTCGAAAT
>JAJPZP010000052.1:1989-3956 GCA_021204285.1 Lachnospiraceae bacterium
ATGTTTTTCTTCCTCTTCTGCTCATCAAAGCGCAGCATAAATTCCTTTGTCAGCGCCGCGAGCGTCCGCACCTGTCCCTCTGTCCTGCGAAGCTGCGCGAACTGGACATCATCCGGCACTGAAAAATACTGTTTTTTCAGGGATTTCAGCGTTTCCTTCATATCATCCCGCAGCGCCATCACGCGTTCGCAGAGCTCTTCATCCGCGTCCGCCATCACCTTTGCACGGCGGCTCGGAAGCTTCGCGTAGGATGCGCCAGCGAGAATATCCCGGAACGCTTCCACCGTAGTGCTTTCCCGGAGTGCCAAAAGCAGCCGCATATCGTCGGAGAGCGCATCCTGATAGGCGACCGGCCCGCCCGGCAGAAGCGTGAGCTCTCTGGCCTCCCGGATACTGCTCTCTGCGTCAGCGACCGCCATATGAAGCTCCCGCAATACCTCCTGTGCACCCGCGAACGCTTCCCAGCCTCCGTCTTCCGGCATCGCACAGGCGTCCGCGCAGTGTTCGAGCCAGCGCAATGGCTGCGGGCTCGCAACCGCGTATTCATAGAGCTGCAGAATCATATCCTCCAGGCCGCCGCCCCGGTTCCCGCTCCCATAGCTGTCCGCGAAGCGCAAAAAGGCCTCGTCCCCGGCCCGGTGCGCCGCGTTTACAAGCTCCTGCGCGACGTCCTGTTTCATCAGCTTTATCTCGCCCTCGTCCGCAATACGGAAATTCGGGTTCAGGTCAATGGTGTGAAAATAATTCCGGATCACATACAGGCAGAAACCGTGGATCGTCGTGATCTGCGCGCGATGCACAAGCGACTCCTGCCTCTGCAGCCACGCGTTTCCCGGATCCTCCCTCAGAAGCTCACCAATGCGCTTCCCGATCCGCTCCCGCATCTCTCCCGCAGCCGCATTGGTGAAGGTCGTGATCAGCAGCCGGTCTACATCCACCGGATGCTCCGGATCCGTGATCCGGGCGAGAATCCGCTCGACGAGCACCGCCGTCTTACCGGAGCCGGCTGCGGCTGAGACCAGGATATTGGAATTTCTCGTGTCGATAACCCTTCGCTGGTCCTCCGTCCATACCACACTCATGCCTTCTCCTCCCTGCGGATTTTCTCCCAGACTTCGTCCGGCTTCAGCGGATCAAGCCTGCGCTTTCTGCAGCCGGGCAGCCGCCGGTCAAAACCGCACACGCTGTGATACACACAGAACTGACAGGCGTCTTCCTGCCGCAGCTCATAAGGAGACAGGCTCACCTCCCCCTGCAGGATCCGTTCCCCATAGTCCTTCAGTTTTCCGCTGACATGGCGTGACAGGGCGAGCAGCTGCTCTTCGTCCGCTACGCTCGAGGCAGCGGTGTACCCTCCGTCCTTTTTGAACTTCACCGGCAGCACATCCGATCCGGACTGCGCTCCGCGGTCCTGCAGAAGCAGCACGTCCCGGTCGCTGTTCACGATGCCGTTCCACGCGAGTTCTTTCAGAAGCCTTCTGGCCGGATCCTCCTCGTCCAGATAGTCGAGCAGCGGATCCTCAATATGATAATAAAACATTCCCGCGGGACGTGCCTTCCCGCCGTTCCGGTTTTCCAGCTCCAGCGCCGCGTTCATATAGACCGCAAGCTGCAGCTGCAGTCCATAATAGACGCTCGTCAGGTCAAAGCGCGTGCCGCCGCTCTTGTAGTCGATCACACGCACGAACACCTCGCCGTCCCTGCGGCAGACATCGAGCCGGTCGATTCTCCCCCGCAGGCGCATTCGCGCATTCTCGGAGAGCAGCACCGACACACTCGGCAGCTGCTCCAGATTCCGGAAAGACACCTCCGTTTCCTCCGGCAGGAATTCCCCGGCCTTCAGCTGCTCCAGTACCGCCCAGGCCGTCAGATGTTTAATGAGCTGGATACGATGGAGAGTTTAAGCGTAGCGTTCGTCGGCAGGAAGCCCTTCTTCCGTATACTCCCGCACTGCCTTCTCAAGCGCC
>JAJPZP010000052.1:3966-9551 GCA_021204285.1 Lachnospiraceae bacterium
TCCACCGCATCGGAAAAATATTTCAGCGCACTGTGGAATACATTGCCCATGTCCACAGCCTTCAGACCGCAGACCTCGCGCTCCGTAAGGCGCAGGCCATACTGCAGAAAATGCGCGTAGGCACAGGCCGCAAAACGCTCAAGCCGCGTCACACTGCCGCTCAGGAGCTTTCCATAGAGCGCGCGGGCGGTCGCGCGTCCAATCGGCTCCTCCCTGCGCGTATAAAAGACCGCGTCAAGGAGTGCCGTAAGCCGCTTACTCCACGCATCCTGCCGGGCAAACCAGCCAAGCAGCGCACGCTGCTCTTTCGTGGACGCTCCCTCTTTCTCTGCGCGCAGCGCCTCCGCGAGCAGACTTAAGGAACCCTCCGGGACGGCCAGCTGATCGATCAGACCCAGATCTGCCCCGGTATACACCGGGATTTCCGGAAATAATTCCTGCACAGCCGCGATCAGGTACGAGGGGCGCAGCGCATTCCCGCCCTCATCCGCGAGGCTCCAGGAGAGTCGAAGCTTCCGGGACGGTTTCGTCAATGCAAGATACATATAAAACTTCTGGATGCAGGTCTCCTGCCGCGCTGTCGGCGCAAGTTCCACGCCCTGCCCGGAAAGACGCTCCCGATCCATCTCCGAGAGCAGTCCGCCGCCGCTCTTTTTTCGCGGCACGCTGCCCTCGTTCACGCCGGCAAAAAAGAGAATTTTTACATCCTTCAGACGGCTGCGCTCCATATCGCCGACGACGACCTGGTCTGTCCCCGCCGGGATGAGGCCAAGCTTCATCTCCGTGAGCCCGGCGTCCAGAAGCTCCGCGTACTCATCCAAAGTCACCTGACAGTCGCCGAGCAGCATCACCAGCTTATCGAACAATCCCATGACCATGCCGTAGATCTGCGCGTACTCCCGGGCAAGATCGTGCTCCCCCGCCGCCTCAAAACGATTTTCCCAGGCCTTCAGCCTTTGCTGGGCACCAAGCCGAAGCAGATAGTCGTACAGCGCCCGCGTCATCTTTTCCGCGTCGGTCTCCTTCTCCTTCAGGCGCTCCGTCAGGACAGCCAGACCATCCGCCGCCTTTTCCCGCAGCGCGTTCAGCGCGGCGAGTTCCTCCTCCGTCATCCCCTTCAATGGATAGCGCCAGGTTCTGATCCAGCCGGACAGGCCGCGGATTCCGCGCGCAAGCACATAGTTTTCCAGCAGATCAGCCTCCTGCGCTTTCACCGGCGCCATGCCGCTGCGCAGGAACCGGAACATCGCCTCGTAGGAAAAATTTTCCCGCACCGCACCGAGCAGCGCGCGCAGGACTTCTACAAAGGGATTCTTCAGGACGTCGCGCTTCCGGTCAATAAAACCCGGAATATCCAGTGCGGCAAAAGTCCGCGTAAAAAGCGTTCCGTAAGTCTCGAGATCCCCGGTAACGACCGCGATCTCCCGATAACGATATCCCTCGTCCCGCACAAGCTTCAGGATCTCACACCCGATATGCTCCGCCTCCTCCTGCGGTGAACGCGCTGCAAAAAGCGCGATTTCGTCCGTCTGCTCCTCAAAAAAACAATTTTCATGTCGGAAAATATGAGATTCCAGGAAAGCGAGCGCGGGAGCGTCCTGATAGCGCCACACCTTCTCCTTTCCGAGTACGATCGGTTCCTCTGTACGGACATGTACCTTTTCTGCCGTCTCCATAAGATCATGAACCGTCTTTTTCACCTTGTAGAACAGCTCATGCTCCGCCTCCTTCGCGAAGACATCCTCACGGCTGTCGATCGTAAAGGTCACGTAGACATCCTCCGAGAGCTCCAGCAACCGCCCGATCAGATTCATCTGAATCGGCGTAAATCCACTGTATCCGTCGAGCGCAATCACGCTGCCCCGCACCGATGCGGACTGATCGATCGTCTGTGCAAGCGCCTCGAGAAGCTGCTCCGCGGTCAGGTAAGCGCCCTTCAGATACTCCTGAAAGCTCTCACAGATCACTTTCATATCCGCGAGCTTGAAGCAGAGCTGTGGATTGTCCTGATTCTGCGCAATCATGCCGTCAAGCTCCTCTGGCCCGATCCGGTACTGGACGAACTCGGACAACAGAGATTTCACCTCGGCAATAAAACCCAGCTTTTTTAAATTTCCGCCCAGGAGATGCAGTTCATCGCGCTTTTCCTCTGCCAGCCGGCGCAGAATCAGGTTCTTCCCGCTGTCTTCAAGGATTCGCCGATGCTCGCCGCCCACCTCCTCAAAGACGCGATGCGCCAGACGCTCAAAGCTCAGCACATCAATGTTCATGATTCCGTGCTTCGGGTGCATCATAACGAGATCCTTCTGCGTCTGCATCGTAAACTGCTCCGGCACAAGGATCAGATACTGCCGGCCGGACTGCCGGATTGATTCTTCTATGATCTTTTCAAACAGGTAGTGGGATTTCCCCGCCCCGGCGTTGCCGAGGATCAGATGCAGCGACATACCGCCTCTCTTCCGTTACTTTAAAAATCCGTTGACAATCTTCTCCTCCGCCTCAGCCTCTGTCAGGCCGAGCGTCATCAGCTTGACGATCTGTTCGCCCGCGATCTTTCCGATCGCGGCCTCGTGAATCAGGCTCGCGTCCAGATGATTCGCCTCCAGGGACGGAACCGCATTTACATGTCCCTCATCCATCAGGATCGCGTCACATTCCGTATGTCCATAGCAGGCATTATTGCCGCGAATCTTTGAATGAAACACCTGACTGGAGCTGCCTTTCGCCACCGAACGGGATACCACGTCCGCATGGGAATCCACGCCATTGAGATCCACCTCAAAATTCGTCTCCGCATACTGCTTCTCGTGGGTCATGATCTTTTCCTTGATAATCAGTGTCGCCCCGTCTTTCAGATCGGCCGAGGTATCACGGATCGTGGAGTCGACGCCCTTGATCTGTGTCGTCTCCATCTCCATATAGCCGTTTTCTTCAATATGAACGATCGTGGTCGGATTCAGGATGCGGCCGCCTGTGCCCTCGCCCTCTCCATAATGCTTCTCAATATAGCGCACCTTCGCGTTTTTCCCGATATGGAACTCATGAATGCCGTCGTGTTCCGTATCCTGCGAACCGCCGCAGTGAATGCCGCAGCCCGCCACGATCGTCACGTCGGCGTCCTCTCCAATATAGAAATCATTGTAAACCAGGTCTTTCAGCCCGCTCTGACTGACGATGACCGGAATGTGCACACTCTCGTTTTTCGTGCCGGGCTTTACAATAATATCGATACCTGGCTTATTCTTTTTTGACACGATGTCGATGTTCGCGGTCGTGTTCCTCCCCGCCAGCGTCCCGTTGTCACGAATATTATAGGCTCCCTCCGGAATACTGTGGAGGTCAGCCACCATCTGCAGCATATGCATTTGAAGCTGATCCATCTTTTCCACCTCCTAAACTACCTTATCAAGCAGGGTACTGCAGGCCTGTCCGCCCGTCAGAAGCTGCGGGAGAATTTCCTCCCGTGTTCCTTCCGCGCGCACCTCTCCGTCAGCCAGAACAACAATACGATCTGCAATGTTCAGAATCCGCTCCTGGTGAGAAATGATGAGGATGGAGCCATTGATATTTGTCCGCAGCGCCTCAAACACACGGATCAGGTTATTGAAACTCCAGAGATCGATACCGGCCTCCGGCTCGTCAAAGATCGAAAGCTTCGTACCCCGTGCGATCACCATCGCAATCTCGATGCGCTTCAGCTCCCCGCCGGAGAGTGACGCGTTGACCTCCCGGTTGATATAGTCCTTCGCGCAGAGCCCCACCTCGGAGAGATATTTGCAGGAGTCGTTCAGAGACAGCGGCTCCCCATGAGCCAGATCGATGAGATCGCGCACCGTGAGTCCCTTGAAGCGAACCGGCTGCTGGAATGCGAAACTGATCCCCTTCTTCGCCCGCTCTGTGATCGAGAGCTCCGTGATATCCTCCCCGTCCAGCAATACTCTGCCGGAGGTCGGCGTGATAATTCCCGCGATGACCTTCGCCATCGTGGATTTTCCTCCTCCGTTCGGCCCCGTGATCGCCACAAAACCGTCGTCGATTTTAAGATTGATGTGCTTCAGGATGCCTTTCTCCTCCCGGGCATCACCCGCCTGAAAACATATGTCCTGTAATTCAAGCATTTGAATCCTCCTGATGTAAGTTATCGTTCTGTTTTCAAAGTCAATTGCTTCGCTCTGTCTGTCCGGGACTTTTACAGTAAATCCCGGAAATGGAACTGACGCTCCCCGGACGCATAATCGCCCACGATCTGTCCGCTCCCGTACAGTCTGTATTTATAGCTGAGCAGCCCCTCGAAGCCGACAGGCCCTCTGGCGTGTATCTTTCCGGTGCTGATTCCCACCTCCGCGCCAAAGCCATAGCGGTAACCGTCCGCGAAGCGCGTGGAACAGTTCTGATAGACGCCCGCGGAATCCACCAGGTTCATGAACGCTTCTGCTGTCGCCGCGTTTTCCGTAACGATACTGTCCGTGTGGTGGGAGCCGAAATAATTGATATGATCGATCGCCTCCTGCACATCCCCCACAAGCTTCACAGACAGAATATAGTCCAGATATTCCATGGAATCATCCTCATCTGTCGCCGCGCTGCAGGGAATGATCTCCGCAATCTCCTGTGTGCCGCGAATCTCGACCTCTTTTTCATCCAGCGCTGCCTTCAGCTTCGGCAGAAACATCCGCGCGATATCGCGATGTACCAACAGTGTCTCCACCGCATTGCAGGCGGAGACGTATTGCGTCTTCGCGTCGACGATGATCGGTACCGCTTTCTCAGGATCCGCGTCCTTATCCACATAAATATGACAGATGCCGTCCGCATGCCCCATCACCGGTATCTTCGTATTGTCCATAATGTACTGCACAAAGGCGTTGGAGCCGCGGGGAATCAGAAGATCCACCAGTCCATGACAGTCAAGCAGTTCCCGGATCTGGGAACGTTCCTCAAGCTGCATCATGCAGTTTTCCGGCAGACCGGCTTTCTTTGCCGCCGTGCAGATCACATCAAAAAGCTTTTTATTGGTTCTCCTGGCCTCGCTGCCGCCTTTTAAGATCACACAGTTTCCGCTCTTGATGCACAGAGCAGAAATCTGTACCAGCGCATCCGGCCGGGCCTCAAAGATCACGCCGATCACACCGATCGGACAGGAGACGCGCTCCAGAACCAGTCCCTCATCCAGCTCCCGCCGAAGCTGCTTCTGAAACAGCGGATCCTTCATCGCAATCAGATCCCTGATGCCGGCAACTACATCCCGCAGCTTCCCTTCATCAAATTTTAATCGTTTCAGAATCGGAGCCGCCACACCGTCCGCCTCCGCCTGCTCCATATCGGCTCTGTTCGCCGCGAAAATAGCCTCCCGTTCCTGCTCAAGCGCTTCTCCCATCATCTGCAGCGCCAGATTTCTGACAGCGCCCTCACTGGCTGCCATCCGCGGCGAGGCAAGCTTAACCTTTCTGACTTCCTCTTTCATCTGTATGAATTCCCCTTTCCGGAAACTTTCATTTCATTATACCCCTTTTACTGTCTTATGAAAAGCTGAAAAATATTTGTACATTTGCAGGGTTGACAAGCCAGTAGTGACAATGTTATAA
>JAJPZP010000099.1:0-300 GCA_021204285.1 Lachnospiraceae bacterium
AATGATGGCGCTTAAAGTCGCACATCTGACTTCCGGATTTTCCCGCGGGACAGCTAACGAGATCCAGGCGCCGAAGGACGTCAGCCTGGAGATCCCGGACGGCCAGTTCGTCGGCCTGATCGGCCATACCGGTTCGGGAAAATCTACGCTCGTGCAGCACCTGAACGGGCTGATTCGCGCCACGGAGGGAAGGATTTACTTCAACGGACAGGATATTTATGCCGAGGATTTCAAGATGCGTGAACTGCGCAGCAAGGTCGGACTGGTTTTCCAGTATCCGGAGCATCAGCTGTTCGAGAT
>JAJPZP010000099.1:310-6912 GCA_021204285.1 Lachnospiraceae bacterium
CTACGTCTGTTTTGGACCAAAAAATCTGGGCTTTTCTCTGGAGGAGGCCGAGAAGAAGGCACGCGAGGCATTGCGCATGGTCGGCATGGGAGAGGAGTACGAGAAAGCGTCTCCTTTCGAACTCTCCGGCGGGCAGAAGCGGCGTGTGGCGATCGCGGGCGTGCTCGCGATGGATCCGCAGGTGCTGATCCTCGATGAGCCGACCGCGGGACTCGACCCGCGGGGACGCGACGAGATTCTGGATCAGATCAGCTATTTACAAAAGGAACGCGGGATCACGGTTGTGCTTGTCTCCCACAGCATGGAGGACGTTGCACGCTATGTGGACCGCATTGTCGTCATGAATCAGGGCTCGGTTCGCCTTGACGGGACGCCGAAGGAGGTCTTCCGGCACTGGCGGGAGCTGGAGGAGATCGGCCTTGCCGCTCCGCAGGTTACCTATCTGATGCAGGAACTGCGCGAGAAGGGCGCGGATGTGGATACGGATGCGACGACGGTGCGCGAGGCGGCAGATTCCATCGAGCAGTGGCTGAAGGGTTGAAGGAGAGACTATGATTCGTGACATTACACTGGGACAATATTATCCGGCGAAGTCTGTGATTCACAGGCTTGACCCGCGTGTGAAGCTTGTCGCGACGATGCTCTATATCGTCTCGCTTTTTGTGGCGAAGGGAATCGTCGGCTATGCCATTGCGACGATCTTTCTGGCGGTGATGATTCATCTGTCGACTGTGCCTTTCCGTTTTATGACAAAAGGGCTGAAGGCGATCATGATGCTTCTGATGATCACTGTGGTTTTCAATCTGTTTCTGATCGACGGGGACGTGGTGCTCTGGCACTTTGGATTCCTCCGGATCACAGACAACGGCCTTCGGACCGCGATTTTCATGGCGATCCGCCTGATTTATCTGATCATCGGTTCTTCGCTCATGACGCTGACGACGACGCCGAACGATCTGACGGATGGGCTGGAAAAGCTTCTTGGTCCCCTCAAGGTGCTGCATGTGCCGGTCCATGAGATCGCGATGATGATGTCGATTGCGCTGCGCTTCATTCCGATTTTGCTCGAGGAGACGGACAAGATCATGAAGGCGCAGATCGCCAGAGGCGCCGACTTCGAGAGCGGTGGCCTGATCAAGAAAGCGAAGGCGATGGTGCCGTTGCTCGTGCCGCTCTTTATCTCGGCTTTCTGCCGAGCCAACGATCTGGCGATGGCGATGGAAGCGCGCTGCTACCACGGTGGCGAGGGGCGCACAAAGATGAAGCCGCTGCATTACTCCAGTCTTGACCGCACGGCCTATGTGGCGATCTGGGGCTATCTCGCGGTCATGCTTGTATGCGGAAGACTGCTCTACAACTGGCTTCCGATCCCGTTTTAAGTCACTTATCAATAGATTTTTTTGTTCCAGACTGGGAGTTTGGATTCATGAGGAGAATCAGACTGGTCGTCGCCTACGACGGGACCAATTATCAGGGATGGCAGATTCAGAAGAACGGCGAGACGATCGAGCGGGCGCTGAACCGCGCGCTTGCTGAACTGACCGGGGAGGACATCCATGTGCACGGTGCGAGCCGGACGGACTCCGGTGTGCACGCAATGGGCAATCTCGCGGTTTTTGACACGGAGGCGCGGATGGCGGCGGATAAGTTTTCCTATGCACTGAACCAGCGTCTGCCGGAGGATATCCGCATCCAGCACTCCTGTGAGGTGCCGCCGGACTATCATCCGCGCTACCGGAAGACGGTGAAGACCTACGAGTACCGCATCCTGAACCGGGAATTTCCGCTTCCGGCATACCGCCTGAACACGTATTTTGTCTACTATCCGCTCGACGAGGAGCGCATGCGCCGCGGTGCGGCATACCTGGTCGGTGAGCATGATTTTCAGAGTTTCTGTGCGGCGGGCGCGCAGGTGAAGACGACGGTGCGCACGATTTATGATCTGACGGTGGAGCGACAGGGGGAGCTTCTCACAATCCGCGTCCGTGGAAACGGCTTCCTGTATAACATGGTCCGTATCATTGCCGGAACTCTGATCCGCGTCGGAAACGGTGACTGGGAGCCGGACTATGTAAAGACCATCCTTGAAGCCCGCGACCGGACGCTCGCCGGCCCGACCGCGCCCGCGAAGGGGCTGACGCTGATGAGTATCATGGACGAGGCGAAAGAGGTTTTTTTTCATTGACACGTTTTGCAAATTGTGCTATAGTATCCAAGTGTCAATGACGCGTAGGGATATAGTTCAGTCGGTAGAACGTTGGTCTCCAAAACCAAATGTCGAGGGTTCGAGTCCTTCTGTCCCTGCTTCTGGCTTCGGCAGTGTGCCGGAGCCATTTTTTGTGTCAGAATTTGCGTAAACGACAGTTTTACATTTGACTGAAAAAGTGCTATAGTAGAGCGGAGACGGAGAAAGGAAGTGAAGGCCATGAGGGAGGTCAGGGCCGGACAGTTCTACAGACATTTCAAGGGTGGTACGTACCAGACGCTGGCGGTGGCGGAACATACGGAGACCGGGGAGCGATTGGTGGTTTACCAGGCGCTGTACGGAGATTTCAGGGTCTATGCGCGGCCTTACGATATGTTTGTGAGCGAGGTGGATCGCGAAAAATATCCGCAGGCAGAGCAGAGATATCGCTTCGAGGAGATCGAGCCGCAGAGTGCCAGGCAGGAGCGTGAGGGGAGCATTGAACCGAAAGGCAGTGCGCCGGAGCGCGAAACCATGACGGCACAGACGTCGGAAGGCAGAGAAACAGGATCAGAAAATAGTGCGGCGAAGCCGGAAGGGCATACATACGCGGAGGATGAAGTCAATCCGATTTTGCTGGAATTCCTCGACGCAGACACGTTGGAGGAGAAGATGCACATCCTGATCCGCTACCGGAACCAGATGGATGAGAGCCTGCTGAACAGCATTGCGATTGCGCTGGACGTTGTGGTTGAAAAGAAGGGCGTCCAGGAAAAATACGATGAAATTCTGACCTGTATTTCCACGATGAAGCGTTTTGAGACGACGCGTCTTCGCTGAACGGACAAAGAAAAAGAGGAGAGACGATATGGCTGAGAAATCATGCAGTAATACAGGCTGTACAAAAGAGAGCTGCGAGGGATGTCCGAGTGCCGCGAAGCCGCAGAGCATGCTCGCGGAGCCGAACGCGGCATCCCATGTGAAGAAAGTGATCGCCGTTGTGAGCGGAAAGGGCGGTGTCGGAAAATCGATGATTACCGCTTCGCTGGCGAATCTCATGAAAAAACAGGGTTATGCGGTGGGGATTCTTGACGCGGACATTACAGGCCCTTCGATCCCGAAAATGTATGGGATTCACGGCCCGGCGGAGGCGGTCGGAGAGGATATTATCCCCATAGTGACGGAGAATGGCCTTCCTGTCATGTCGATCAATCTGCTGCTGCCGGACGAGGAGTCGCCGGTCATCTGGCGCGGACCGATCCTTGCGAATATGGTCAAGCAGTTCTGGAGTAATGTGGTCTGGGGTGAGCTTGACTATCTCTTTGTGGATATGCCGCCGGGAACCGGCGATGTGCCGCTGACCGTGTTTCAGTCCCTGCCCGTCGACGGTATTATCGTTGTGACTTCCCCGCAGGATCTGGTTAGTCTGATCGTAAAGAAGGCGCTGAATATGGCGAAGAGCATGCACATTCCCGTGCTCAGCCTGGTGGAAAACTACAGTTATGTGGTCTGCCCGGACTGCGGGAAGGAGATGCATATTTTCGGGGAGAGCGGCATCGAGGAGCTGGCGGACGAGGTCGGATTGCCGGTGCTCGGACAGGTCCCGATCGAGCCGAAGTTTGCGGAACTTGCGAATGGAAGCTTTGCAGAGGCAGAGAATGCATATCTGACCGCGGCGGAGGATCTGCTGATCGCGCTGCGGGGGTAAGACAATCATCTGAGAGAAAATTTTGCTCAGGCATATCGGACGAGGATGGCGAGGACGCAGGCGAATAAACCGGCGGGTCGGGTGAAAATCAGTTGACAATCCTGTGATTCAGTTGTAAGATATTTTGTGAAGTGACAAGGGCGTCCCTGGAAACAGAGGACGCCTTTTTTGCGATATAAAAGTCGATTGCTACGCTCTACGAGCAGCTACGCATAAGTTCGGCCACGAAAATCAAAGATTTTCTGCCTCACTTATCTCGCAATCGCCGCCTGCATTCGCAATCCGCGCTATCGCGCTACTTGCTCATACAGGCTAGTCCGTCCGATGTCTATGTGTCCTTGCATGCAAGCATGCAGTCCACATAGCCGCCGTCCGGGACTTTTATAGTATGTGCAGCGAGGGGTGATGAGAAATGTATGAACTGTTGGACCATGCAGACAGCATGAACCGCCTGCTGGCGCGCTACGGCGTCCGCTTCGGTATTTACAAGAACGGCACGTTCAAAGAGCAGCTGTTTCCCTACGACGCGATTCCGCGCGTCATCATGAAGGACGAGTTCGCGTATCTCGAGAAGGGCCTGATTCAGCGGGTGGACGCGCTGAACGCCTTCCTGCGTGACGTCTACGGCGAGAAGCAGATCGTGAAGGACGGCGTGATCCCGGAGGACTTTGTCTTTGCCTCATCGGGCTATCTGCCGCAGTGTGAGGGCATCTGCCCGCCGAAGGGCATCTACAGCCATATTTCCGGCATTGATCTGGTGAAGGGCAAGGACGGCATCTGGTATATCCTGGAGGACAACCTCAGGATTCCCTCGGGCGCGTCCTACCCGCTGATCGCGCGGGAGATGAGCCGCAGGGCGAGCCCGAATACCTTCCGCAGGAATGCGGTTGTCGACAACAGGAACTACGCGGAGCTCTTAAGCGAGACGATGGAGAATGTGAACTGCGGCGGCATCGCTGTGATCATGACACCGGGCCGCTACAACGCCGCCTACTTCGAGCATTCTTATCTCGCAGAGCGGACGCACAGCGTGCTGGCGACCTGCAACGAGCTTTTCGTTGAGGACAATGTCCTCTATTATAAGGATTACCGCAGCGAGCGGCAGCGGGTGGGCGTGCTCTACCGCCGTCTTTCCGACGAGTATCTCGACCCGACGACCTTCCTGCCGGAGTCGCTGATCGGCGTGCCGAACCTGATGGCGGCCTACCGCGCCGGAAATGTGGCGATCGTCAATGCGCCGGGCAACGGCGTGGCCGACGACAAGGGCATCTACTATTTTGTGCCGAAGATGATCCGCTATTATCTCGATGAGGAGCCGATTCTGAAGAATGCGCCGACCTACCTGCCCTTCTATGAAGAAGACCGGAAGTACGTGCTGGAGAATCTGCCGAAGCTCGTCGTGAAGGACGTGGCGGAGGCCGGCGGCTACGGCGTGATCTTTGGGCGCGACCTGTCAGAGGAAAAGCTGGCGGAAATGCGCGCGCTGATTGAGCGGGAGAGCCGCCGCTTCATCGCGCAGGAGGTCATTGATTTCATGGATCTGGAGATCATGGACGAGGGGAAGATTGTCGAGCGCAAGGCCGACCTTCGCGCTTTCGTATTGTCAGGAAAGGAGACGAAGGTCTGGGCGAGCGGCCTCACCCGCTTTACCAGGGATCCGAAGTCCTTCGTCGTCAACTCATCGCAGGGAGGGGGTTTCAAGGACACATGGGTGCTGTCTCGATAGAAACGATCGACGAGCTCTACTGGCTCGGGCGGTATACGGAGCGCGTCTTCACGACGCTGCAGGTTTTTGAAAAAATATACGACCAGATGATCGACAGCAGTGGTTTCGGTTATGACGATTACTGCGAGCGCCTGGCGATTCCGAACATTTATGTCTCGAAGGAGGACTTTATCCGGCGCTATCTCTTTGACGAGGAGAATCCGGATTCCCTGCTCTCGAATCTTCTGCGGGCCTATGACAATGCGATTCTGCTGCGGCAGATTTTAAGTTCTGAGGCGCTTGCCTATATACATATGTCGCTGGATGTGCTAAAATCGAGCAAGGATTCCAGAACTCCGCTGTGGTCTCTGCAGCCGCTGACCGACTATCTCTTTGCCTTCTGGGGCAGCGTCGAGGACTACGTGGAGGATGAAGATGAGAGAAATATTCTGAAGGCGGGCAAGCTCTGCGAGCGTCTCGATCTCTATCTGCGGCTCGACATGCCCCTGCCGCTGGTGGAGCGGGAGTTCTGCCGCCTGCGCGCCAGAGTCTCGAAGCTTCATGTGGAGTACAACCTGATCGCGCTTGCGCGGCTGGGGGAAATCATCGGAAAAGGAGAGGCATGGAAGGAACAGCGGCAGGAGGCGCTTACCGCGCTCGGCTCAATTCTTGAAATGCTGTAGGCATGAAGCGATTACATTTTTCATATGAGATGGAGCTGCAGTTCGGCCATCCGGTGACGGAGCACTATTTTGTGCTGCGTTTTGTGCCGGAGAGCAGCGCGGTGCAGACGATCGAGGAGGCGGACTATGAGGTCCGGCCTGCGGCGCATCTTGCCAGACAGACGGACGGTTTTGGCAATTCGATTCTCGTGGGCGATATCCGGGAGAGCCATGAGGCCTTCTCGTACCGGACGACGGGCATCGCGCAGGTTTCCTACGCGGAAGGTCTGCCGGAGGAGCTGCATCCGGTTTACTGCAGGGAAAGCCCGCTCACCGCGATGG
>JAJPZP010000099.1:6922-9499 GCA_021204285.1 Lachnospiraceae bacterium
GGCCTGGAACAGCTTTATCAGAAACTTTATCCCTCGGAGACAGCTGTCTTTCCGAGGGCTGTCTGTCTGATGCACGGCCTGCATGAGAGTTTTTCCTACAGAAAAGGCAGCACGAATGTGCGCACGACGGCGGCGGAAGCCTTTCGCGCGGGCGGCGGCGTGTGCCAGGATTATGCCCATATCCTGATCGCGCTCTACAGGCGGGACGGGATTCCCACGCGTTATGTCTCAGGTCTGATGCTCGGGGAGGGCGCGAGCCACGCGTGGACGGAGGTCTACGTGGATGGACGCTGGCGTGGACTGGACGCGACCAATGATCGCGTGGCAACGGACGATTATATCAGGATTGCGCAGGGGCGGGATTACCAGGACTGCCCGGTGGAGCGGGGCGTACTCAAAGGCGACGCGTCGCAGGCGCAGCATGTACATGTAAAGGTGGAAGAGAAATGATTATGGATGTGGCATCCGTAGAGCTCCCGGTGGACGAGCGGCTGCGGATTCAGAAAAACCGGCTGACGCCGGAGCATACGACCGGGGAGGAGAAGCGCATCTCCATCGTGACCGGCACGCATGGCGACGAGCTGGAGGGACAGTATGTCTGTTATGAGTTGAACCGGATTATCAGGGAAAACCGGCAGCATCTGAAGGGCATTGTGGATATTTATCCGGCGCTCAACCCGCTCGGCATCGACTCGATCAGCCGCGGAATTCCGATGTTTGACCTCGATATGAACCGCATTTTCCCGGGATCGGACAAGGGGCCGATGGCGGAGCATCTGGCTTACCATGTGGTCGAGGATCTGAAGGGCTCGGATCTGTGTATCGACATTCATGCGAGCAATATTTTTCTGATGGAGATCCCGCAGGTGCGGATCAATGAAAATATGGCGGAGACGCTGGTGCCCTACGCAAAGAAGCTGAATGTCGATCTGATCTGGATTCACGCGGCAGCGACCGTGCTTGAATCGACGCTGGCGCACAGCCTGAACAGCGTCGGCGTTCCGACGCTTGTCGTGGAGATGGGCGTGGGCATGCGCATCACGAAGAAGTACTGTGCTCAGCTGCTCACCGGCATTTTCCATCTGATGAAGGACTTAGGAGTCTGGGACGGCGACATCTTCGGCGAGGTGAAGGAGCCGATCATTTCGCAGGACCATAAGGTAGGCTTTCTGAACGCGGAGGTCTCCGGCGTCTTCGTCCCGGCGGTAGCGCACGGCGCGATCGTGCGGGAGGGCGGGCATATCGGCGACATCATAAGCCCGCTGACCGGCGAAGTCTTAAGCCGCGTGGAGGCCTGCGTCTCCGGCAAGGTGTTTACGATCCGGGAGTATCCGGTCGTCTATGAGGGCTCCCTGCTGGCCCGGATACTGGAGGGCGTAGAGGCATGAGAAAAGAGATTATTTATTCCCTGAAGGCTCCTTATCGGGAGAATATGGATATTACGGGATATGTGTTCGGAAAAGGGGAGAAGAGCGCCTGCATCGTCGGCGCGATCCGCGGAAATGAGGTGCAGCAGCTCTACATCTGCTCGCAGCTCGTGCGCATCCTGGGGGAGCTGGAGGAGCACGGGCACATCGCCGCAGGCAATGAGATCATGGTGATTCCTTCCGTGAACCGCTCCTCGATGAATATCGGAAAGCGTTTCTGGCCTTCGGATAATACGGATATCAACCGCATGTTTCCCGGCTATGACCGTGGCGAGACGACACAGCGCATCGCGGCGGGGCTTTTCGACGAGGTGCAGAAATACGCCTATGGCATTCAGTTCGCGAGCTTCTATCTGCCCGGGGATTTCATGCCGCATGTGCGCATGATGGAGACCGGCTTTCAGAACGCGAGCCTCGCGAATCTCTTTGGCCTGCCCTATGTGGTGATCCGCAAACCTCGCCCGATCGACACGACGACGCTGAACTACAACTGGCAGATCTGGGAGACGAACGCCTTCTCCCTCTACACGAAGGAGACCGACGACATCGACGAGGAGTCGGCGCGTCAGGCGGTGTCCGCCGTGCTGCGCTTCCTCACGAGAATGGGTGTTCTGCGTTACGACTGCCATGGCGGCTACATCTCCAGCATGATTAATGAAGAGGAGATGCTGGTCGTCCGCACGACCTCGGGCGGCATCTACCGCCGCCTGAAAAATCCGGGCGATGAGGTGGTTCGCGGCGAGATCATGGCGGAGATTCTGCACCCTTACGAGGGTTACGTCACCGAGCAGATCGCGGCGCCGACGAACGGAATCGTCTTCTTCGCGCATCACCGGCCGCTCGTGACCGAGAGCGAGATCGTGTACAAGATCATCCGCAGGCTGCACGCGTAGGAAACGGATGGCATGATTTTCAAAAAATGCTTGCAATTGAGTCGGATTCATGGTAACATATAATCCGTTGCCGGGGTGACCGACGGCATATATTTACGCAAAAAATGGTTTCCGGCTCCATGGTCAAGCGGTTAAGACACCGCCCTTTCACGGCGGTAACAGGGGTTCAAATCCCCTTGGAGTCATTGCTTTTTAAAGCCTCGCCGATGTGGCTCAATTGGCAGAGCAGCTGATTTGTAATCAGCAGGTTATCGGTT
>JAJPZP010000114.1:0-4221 GCA_021204285.1 Lachnospiraceae bacterium
GTTCTGGTGTTGTTTTCCATGATGCGCTCGGTGACCGGAGGATTCGCTTCCTCGTCGTCCTCGGATATCACGAAGAGTACAGTGGAGCGCGAGGCAATTCAGCCTTATGCCTCGTTTGACAGTGATTGTATTGACGATGAGCTGGACTGGATTCTCAATAAAAGTACGACGCTCTCCGGCATGGAGACCTTCTATAAAGAGACGGGAGTGCAGCCCTACCTTGTGATCACTGACAATGTGAATGGGAGCCGTTCCGCGACGAACGATGAGATCGAAGCGTACTGTGATGACAAATATACGGAACTGGCCGGGGACAATGAGGCTGGTATTCTGCTCATTTTTGTTGAATGGAATTCAGGCAGTTACAGTACCTATTATATGGTCGGGACAAACGCGCAGACTGTTATGGACTCGGAGGCCTGCGAGATTCTGCTCGACTACGTGGATGCCTACTATTACAGCAATCTGAGTGATGAAGAATATTTCTCTCAGGCGTTTTCGAAGACCGCGGACCGCATCATGAGTACGACGCCGACACTCGCATCCCGGCTGCCGTATATCCTGGCTGCCGTCGTGATCATTGTCGTCGCAGTGCTGATCTTCCTGAATATGCGGAATAAGCGCCGCCGGGAGAAGGAAAAGGCCGAGGAAACAGAGCGGATCCTGAACACGCCGATCGACAAGCTGTAGAGTCGAGGATAGCGCCGCAAAAGTTTACAGTTTTTCTTGACATTTGCAGGATGTACTGCTATGATTTCTTCGTTGTAAAAACGCTTTACTCTGGTAGAGTGACAGCGAAACAGATAAGGAGGAGAAATATTATGAAAAAGTTACTTGTGTTGATGCTTACGGGCGTCATGGTGCTGAGTATGGCCGGATGCGGCAGCTCGGGTGCCACAGAGACCCCTACGGAAGCGGAAGAGACGACGGACGAGGAAGAGGCCGAAGTCGAAGAGGAGGTCGAAGAGACCGAGGTTGAGGAGACAGAGGAAGCGGCTGATACGGACAGCGATCTTGCCTATGTGCAGGAGAAGGGCACTCTGGTTGTTGGTATCACGGATTTCGAACCGATGGATTACAAGGATGAGGATGGAAACTGGATCGGTTTTGACGCTGACATGGCGACTGCCTTCGCGGAGTATCTTGGCGTGGAAGTTGAATTTGTCGAGATTGACTGGGACAACAAGATCCTGGAGCTGGATGGTAAGACGATCGACTGCGTGTGGAATGGCATGACGCTGACTGATGAGGTGATGAGTGCGATGGATTGCTCGAACGCCTACAGCAGCAATTCTCAGGTTGTTGTTCTTGCGGCAGATATCGCGGAGGATTATGTGGATGTGGAAAGTCTTGCTGATCTGAGTTTTGCGGTGGAGTCCGGCAGCGCCGGAGAGGCGGCTGCGGAGGACAACGGTCTATCCTATACTTCTGTCAGCAACCAGGCGAATGCACTGATGGAGGTTGCAGCAGGCACCTCTGATGCGGCGATCATCGACCTTCTGATGGCGGAGGCCATGGTTGGTGAGGGTACCAGTTATGAAGATCTCATGACGGGCGTCGTGCTGGTCGATGAGGAGTATGGGGTCGGGTTCCGTCAGGGTTCCGATCTGGTTGATCTGCTGAACGATTTCTTTGTTGAGAGCTACACAGAGGGAATTATGAGGGAAACCGCGGAGATTTACGGTATCGAGAACAGCATTATTGCTCAGTAAAGTTTTCTGACGGAGAGTGGGCTGTATTCCTTTGCCCACTCTCTTTTTTACCGGTCACAAAGTTAGGGAGGTACCTTAGATGAATCTGATCATGCAGCAGCTGCCAATTGTCATACGTTCGCTGAACGCGGGTTTCGTGCAGACTCTGAAATTGTTTCTGGTGACGCTTGTCGGAGCTGTTCCGTTGGGACTGATCATTTCCTTTGGCTCCATGTCGCGCTTTAAACCTCTGAGTGCTTTTACCAAGACGGTTGTATGGATTGTCCGTGGAACGCCGCTGATGATCCAGCTTCTGATCATCTATTACTTCCCGGGACTCGTACTGGGCAACGCGATCTGGGGCGGCGGAGAATCCGGACGCTTCATGGCGGCGGCTGTTGCCTTCATTTTTAATTATGCCTGTTATTTTTCAGAAATCTATCGCGGCGGTATCCAGAGTGTGCCGGTCGGGCAGCAGGAGGCGGGGCTCGTGCTCGGCATGACGCGGACGCAGATTTTCTTCCGGGTCACGCTGCTGCAGATGATCAAACGGATCGTGCCGCCGATGTCAAATGAGATTATCACGCTTGTAAAGGACACCTCTCTGGCACGTATCATCGCACTGCAGGAGGTCATCTGGGCGGGGCAGGCATTTATGAAAGGTTCGCAGGGAATCTCCGGTGCGATCTGGCCGTTGTTCTTCACCGCTGTGTATTATCTGGTATTTATCGGGGTTCTGACGATCGTGCTTGGGCGCCTTGAACAGAAACTGAATTATTTCCAATAAGGAAGGAGAGCGTAAGATGCCGATTCTGGAAGCGGAACATATCTGTAAATCTTTTGGAAACACAGAGGTCCTGAAGGACATCAGCTTTTCCCTGGAAAAGAGCGAGGTGCTCTCGATCATCGGTTCATCGGGCAGCGGCAAGACGACGCTGCTTCGCTGCCTGAATTTTCTGGAGAGGCCGCAGGGCGGCGTGATCCGGGTGAACGGCGAGACCGTGTTTGACGCGGCGGAGACCGGGACAAAGAATGATGCCGAGATCCGGAGGCGCAGACTCCACTTTGGGCTAGTTTTCCAGTCCTTCAACCTGTTCCCTCAGTATACGGCGCTGCAGAACGTCATGCTGGCGAAGGAACTGCTGGCGAAGGAACAGCCGGATTACAAGGCGAGAAAAAAGGAAATTCATGATGAGATTGAGGCGCAGGCCCGGCAGCTCCTTACGGACATGGGGCTCGCAGACCGGATGCAGAATTATCCGCATCAGCTCTCGGGCGGACAGTGTCAGCGCGTAGCGATCGCGCGGGCGCTGGCACTCAGACCGGATATCCTCTGTTTTGACGAGCCAACCTCTGCGCTTGATCCGGAACTGACCGGTGAGGTACTGAAGGTGATAAGAGGACTGGCCGATCAGAAGATGACGATGGTGATCGTGACTCATGAGATGGCCTTTGCACGCGACGTGGCGAGCCAGGTGATCTTTATGGACGATGGCTACATCGTGGAGCAGGGGGTGCCGGAACAGGTCTTCGGCGATCCAAGGGAAGAGCGGACGCGTCAGTTTCTGTCGCGTTATACGCAGGGCTGAAAAAGCCTGCCCCGGCAGCCAGGCCGGTTGGGACTGGACGAAGGCATGCAGTTGTAAAAATAGTGCTTGCTTTCTATGTGGAGTCGGCGTATACTGTTTCTTGTAAAACAAAAGAGAGATGCTTCGGGGAGGGGCGCAATTCCCCACCGGCGGTATATTCCGCTAACCGAGTGCAGGCGGCCGAACCGGTGTGATTCCAAAACCGACAGTATAGTCTGGATGAGAGAAGAAAATGCAAGATATGCACATGTGTATATTCTGCCCCGGATTTTATGGAACCCGGGGCTTTTTATTGTCCGAAAATTATCATTCGGAAGATAAAAAGTTTTCACCAGTGGAATCTCCCGCAAACAGAAAGGAGAATGAAACTATGAAAACCACAACCAGCAGTAAAGTAACATCGAATACAAAGACGGCGACAAGCGGCAATGTGCGCACGCTCGTCTGCGTCGGAATGCTCGGGGCGATTTCCGTTATTCTGATGCTCTTTGAGTTCCCGCTTCCCTTTATTGCGCCAAGCTTCTATGAACTCGACTTCAGCGAGGTGCCGATCCTGATCGGAGCCTTCGCGCTCGGACCCGCGGCGGGCGTCCTGACCGAGCTGCTCAAGATTCTGCTGAACCTCGTCATCAATGGAACCAATACGGCCTTTGTCGGCGAACTTGGCAACTTCATCATGGGCTGCGCCTTCGTGCTTCCGGCGGCGCTCATCTATAAACATAAGAAGACCCGCAAAACCGCGATCCTCAGCCTGGTCGTCGGTGTACTCTTTATGACGGCAGCTTCTCTGCTTGTCAACGCGCTGCTTCTGCTCCCGGCTTACGCGGCGGCCTTCGGCATGCCGATTCAGATCTTCATCGACATGGGCGCGGCGATCAATCCGAACGTGGATGGTATCTGGACCTTTGTCCTGCTGACCGTGGCGCCCTTCAATCTCGTGA
>JAJPZP010000114.1:4231-9471 GCA_021204285.1 Lachnospiraceae bacterium
GTATTCTGGTGTCGAACGTCACCATGTTGCTGTATAAATATATCAGCCCGATCCTGAAGGGAAACCGGTAAATGTTTGTTATGAAAAAAGAATTGTGCTACAATGGTGTAGCGCAATTCTTTTTTTGAGGAGATCTTATGGCTGAGATATTTGAGACATACGGCGCACAGGAAACATTCGCGCTTGGAGAGAGAACAGGAAGGGCCGTGAATCCCGGCACGGTAATCGCACTGATCGGTGATCTGGGTGTTGGGAAAACGGTGTTCACGCAGGGCGTTGCGGCAGGGCTTGGTATTCATGGGCCGGTAAACAGCCCGACTTTCACAATCATGCAGGTGTATGAGGAAGGACGTTTGCCTTTCTACCATTTTGATGTTTACCGGATTGGTGATATCGAGGAGATGGAGGAGATCGGCTATGAGGATTGTTTTTATGGAAATGGAGTCTGCCTGGTTGAGTGGGCGGATCTGATCGAGGAACTGCTGCCTGTGAATGTGAGCCGTGTTACCATTGATAAGGATCTGAAAAAAGGCTTCGACTATCGGCGGATAAGTCTGGAAGGGCTTGCAATCTAATCTCTTTTTCTGTATAATAAAACGCAATAGCGAATACATGTATACAAAGATACGAAAATGAGAATGGGTGTGAGAGATATGAGTAATATATCCATGATGGAGCTGAGCCCTGAGCTGGATGAGCAGTTCGAGCGGCTGGTGAATGAGTGCATGGTTTCCGGCGTGATCGATCAGGAGCTGTACACAGAGTATGATGTAAAGCGTGGACTGCGCGAGGCGAGCGGTATCGGCGTGTTGACAGGACTGACGGAGATCTCCGACGTCGTGGCAACGAGAAGTGTGAACGGCAAGCGGATGCCGATGGATGGCGAGCTCTATTTTCAGGGATATAATGTAAAATCTCTGATCGAAGGTTTTGAAGATCGCCGATATGGATTTGAGGAGACGACTTATCTTCTGCTGTTCGGACGTTTGCCGAATAAAGAACAGTTCACAAGTTTTGTGAAGATTGTCAAGAGTCTGCAGGAGTTGTCGGGTGCCTTTGTCCGTGATGTGATTATGAAGGCGACCAGTCCGAACGTGATGAATTCTCTGCAGCGCTGTATTCTGACGCTTTACAGCTACGATGAGAA
Organism: Lachnospiraceae bacterium; assembly: GCA_021204285.1. Taxonomy (GTDB): domain Bacteria; phylum Bacillota; class Clostridia; order Lachnospirales; family Lachnospiraceae; genus Hominiventricola. The sequence goes on from JAJPZP010000114.1 coordinate 5,379, forward strand.
TCCGGATGAGGTATCGCCGGCGAATGTACTGCGGCAGTCGCTGCAGCTGATTGCGAAGATGCCTCTGATCGCGGTCTATGCATATAACGCCTATCGCCATTTCCAGAATGATGACACGCTCGTCATCCGCAAGCCGGATCCGGCATTGTCGATTGCGGAGAATATTCTGCAGATGTTGCGTCCGGACGGGAAGTTCACCGCTCTGGAAGCGAAGGTGCTGGATGTTGCGCTGGTGCTTCATGCCGAACATGGTGGTGGTAATAACTCCACCTTTACGAATCATGTGGTCACTTCGAGCGGTACAGACACCTATTCCGCGACGGCAGCCTCGATCGCTTCTCTGAAGGGGCCTCGTCACGGCGGTGCGAACCTGAAGGTGCAGCAGATGTTTGAAGATCTGCGGCGACGCTGTCCGGACTATGAGGACGAGACGGCACTGCGCGCTTATCTGGAGGGGCTTCTCAACAAAAAGGAGTTTGACCATGCGGGGCTGATCTATGGCATGGGGCATGCGGTCTACTCGCTTTCCGATCCGCGGGAGGTCATCCTGAAGGAATATGCCCGCAGGCTTTCTGAGGCGAAGGGATTTTCGCGGGAATTCAAGCTTTATGACCGTGTGGAGCGTCTCGCGAAGGAGACGATCGCCCGCAAGCGCCACCTGTTCAAGCCGATTTGTGCCAATGTGGATTTTTACAGTGGATTTGTCTATTCCATGCTGGGTATTCCGGAGGAGCTCTACACGCCGATTTTTGCGATCTCCCGTATCTCCGGCTGGAGTGCGCACCGTCTGGAGGAGGTCGTGAACGACGGCAAGATCATTCGTCCCGCTTATAAATACGTCGGCCACCACAGGGATTACTGCACTCTTGACGAGCGTGCGGAATAGCGCGGAAACTTCCTTGCGCTCCGGTTTCGATTATGCTATGATATCCGGGAAGGGTTTTGGTCGGAAGCATGTGTGACAGGAGACGGAAGTTGGACAGAATAGCAGTTTTGATTCCATGCTATAATGAAGAAAAGACAGTACAGAAGGTTGTGAGCGACTTCCGGGAGGTGCTTCCGGAGGCGACGATCTATGTGTATGATAACAATTCATCCGACCGGACGGCGGAACTCGCGGCGGCGGCGGGCGCGGTTGTGCGCCATGAATATCAGCAGGGCAAGGGGAATGTGATCCGCAGGATGTTCCGCGAGATCGACGCGCAGGTCTACATCATGACAGACGGCGACGATACCTACCCGGCGGAGTATGCGCGGCAGATGGTGGATCAGGTGCTGGATCACCAGGCCGATATGGTGGTAGGGGACAGGCTGTCGTCCACTTATTTCACGGAAAATAAAAGACCTTTTCATAATTTTGGCAATTCACTGGTGCGCGGAACGATCAATCGCCTTTTTCACACGGAGATCAAGGATATCATGACTGGCTATCGCGCATTCAGCTACCAGTTTGTGAAGACTTTTCCGGTGCTCTCGAAGGGCTTTGAGATCGAGACGGAGATGACAATCCATGCGGCGGACAAGAACATGCAGGTAGACAATGTGATCATCGAGTACCGTGACCGTCCGGAGGGCAGCGAGTCGAAACTGAATACCTATTCGGACGGCGCGAAGGTACTTATGAGCATTGTAAAGCTTTACCGGAATTATAAGCCGTTGAATTTTTTCGGGATACTTGCACTGGTGCTGACGGTTCTCAGTGTGGGGTTTTTCATCCCTGTTCTGATTGAATATGTGGATACCGGCCTGGTTCCAAAGATCCCGACGCTGATCGTCTGCGGTTTTGCACTGATGGCAGCGATTCAATCTTTGTTTGCGGGACTGATTCTTGCGTCCGGTGCGCAGCGGAACCGGCAGGAGTTTGAGATGAATCTGATCCGGACGGACATCCATTACAAGGAGCTTTTGAAAGATGAGACTTAGATTTCCGAGCGCACTGCGAAATCTTCGCATCTGGCTTTGTGCACTGACAGGCGGCATACTATTTGCCGCCTTTGATCGTTGCGGTTATCTGTTACAGCGCTATGGCACGGTCTGGGCTATTGTGGAAAATCCGTGGCACCGGACAATTTTTCATCGGATGCTCTGTCGTCTGCCTGCCTGCGTACTCATCGTATTGTTGCTTCTGCTGGTCGTGGATGCGTTGCGGACGTGTTATCAGCGGCGAAAGAGCGTCTGCAGTCTGCGCTGGACGCCGTTTACACGCTGGAAGTACTGGTTTCCGGCGGTATGGGCGATCTATTTTGTAAGTTTTCTTCCCGCTTTTCTGGGCGGGTTTCCGGGTCTTTTCGCGGCGGACGCGCCGAATCAGGTAGGCTGGACCTTTTCCGGCTGGCTGACTGCGCATCACCCGCTGCTTCACACAGGGATTCTGTGCCTGATTTTTTCCGCAGTCCGGGCGCTTGGCCTCTCCGACAACATTGCTGCTGCGGTTTACACGTTGTTGCAGATGTTCGCGCTTTCCGGTATTTTCGCCTGTCTGTCCCAGTTCCTCAAAAAAGAAAAAGCGCCGGGCTGGCTGCGCGTCGGGACTGCGATCTATCTCTGCATCTTTCCCTTCCACGGTATGATGGCGATCTACACGACGAAGGATACGATTTTCGCGGGCATTTTTGTTCTGTGTGTGATGCAGGTCTACCGGATGTGTACAAGGCCGGAAGTATATTTTGGAAACCGCCAGAATATTGTGCGCGGCACGGTATGTTTTGTGCTGCTTTTTCTCTTTCGCAACAATGGGCTGCACACCTTACTGCTTGTGGCACCGTTCCTGCTGATTTATCTTCGAAAATACTGGAAAAAGATCGCGCTCATGTTTGCCTGTGTGCTGCTCTGCAGCGCTTTCTATAATGGCCCGCTGCTCACACTGCTGGGAGCGGAAGCCGGCAACGCGCGTGAAGCCTATAGTGTGATTATGCAGACGCTGGGGCGTACCTATATTGCAGGCGGCGATATCAGCGAGGAGGAGATGGAGGTGATCCGTCCGGTCATGAGTGAGGAGACACTTTCCCTCTATGCGGAGGACATTTCGGATCCGATCAAGGATCATTTTAATACAGAGGCTTTTTCAGAAAATAAATGGGAATTCTTAAAGACCTGGGTTTCGGTCGGCCTGAAGAATAAAAAGATTTATATCGACGCTTTCCTGAACACAACGGACGCGTTCTGGTATCCGGATACAGATGAGGAATATCTGGAGTTTGCCTGCATTGACATCGAACAGGAGAATGAGAACTATCCGCATGTGCAGATGACGCCAATCGTCAAAACGTTTTATGAGTATTACTGTGCGATCGGGACGGACATGAGTTTTCGTGACATTCCGATCGTGCATGAGCTCTTCTCCATGGGTCTCTACTTCTGGTTGCTTGTCTTTGCCTCGCTTTATGTGATTTATCGCCGCGAATACAGCCGCCTTTTGTGGCTGCTCCTGTTCTGGACTTATATGGCGACCTGCTTTCTGGGACCGTCCGCAGTGCTCCGCTATTCTTATCCGGTTATGCTCGGAGCGCCGCTTCTTGTCTACTTTATGGTCTCAAAGAAGCAGAGACCCTACTCGCAGCCGCAGTCCTCATAGGGCGGTCTCGGCGGTCTGGGCGGCATCATCCGTTCCGGCGCTTCCGGGGCGTTCCTTCGGTCTGTCCCGTGATTTTTCATGCCGCGCGAGGAGGCAGTATACCCGCATGAGTTTCCGCCTCCATTACAGCAGAGTAACAGTAAAAGCAAGATCCAGCAATTCATGATATCAACTCCTTTCTGATTTAGTGTATGCAAAGTCCCGTTTGTTGACAAAAAGAGTTTCAACTGTTACGATACAGACAACTGTGAAGCGTGAAAACCATGTGGGGCGCGTTCTTCGCGTGGCCACGATATAGAAAAAGGAGCGAAAAAGATGAGTCAGTACACGAGAAAAGATATTCTGGATCTGGTGGAAGAAGAGGATGTGGAGTTCATCCGGCTTCAGTTTACGGATCTGTTTGGAAATATGAAAAATATGGCGATCACGGCGGGGCATCTTTCGCAGGCACTTGACAATCAGGTGCTGTTCGACGGTTCGTCGGTGGAGGGCTTTATGCGGATCGAGGAGAGCGATATG
>JAJPZP010000030.1:0-7567 GCA_021204285.1 Lachnospiraceae bacterium
GCCCTGATTCATCCACGCACAAATGTCTCCTGATGGATACATTATAAGTGATTCCCATTGAAAAATCCACACTTTCATCATCCCGGCATCGAAGAACTTTCCGGCAAAACTTTTTGTTCTTCCTCACACACAAAGATCTGTGTACTGTCTCTCTGAAAGTAATACACCTGATCCGACAGGAAGTCATTATCCTTCACCTGCATTCTGTTCACGCGCCGCACCGTATCTCTTAGTATTTCCACCTTAAACTGGCCATTATCCGGAAGAACCAGGAGCTCATAAACCGAAGAGGGCAAGATATATAAATTCCCCATTCCCACTGTCAGCTTACCGACCAGGCCAGGGTTCATAATCACCGCCGCTCCAAATGTAGCATTGCCTTGCAGGGCATATAACGGATTTTCCACATCTATCAACGACCGCTCCGTATCATCAAGGATATCGGACACTTTCTCCACCCTGTATTTCACGGCTTCCATGTTTTGTCGGGCTAATACGACCACTGTCCCGTCCGTGACACCCCACTTCTCCACCAACCCATCGTTCACCTCTGCTGTTGCGGTACCGTAGCCAGGCAGCTCCCACTGCACGTAGTATACTTGTGCCAGATCCAGATAACGCATATGCGGGCAGAAGTACAGCCGCTCTTTATTGCGCTCGTAATTGACCACTTTGCAGCGCAGCAGTCCCTTTGCCTTGTCCCAGTCCAGCAATGGGGAATAATCCGGGCTGAAATCCAGATGAGTCTGCACCATGGATTCAATATAACCCACGGCGTCTTCCACCGCATACTCCTCTCCCAGCATATCTACAACATCCGCCCAGTACACAATAAATCCGAGGTTGGCCCCTTCCCGTGCAATTCGCAGCCCCCGCTGGATACTATTGTTATTTTTCTTGATCGTTTCTTCGGTGAATCGAATCCCTTTCATCTTCTCCCGGCACATTTCCACTACTTTCAGTTCTTTCCCTTTCATATCTCATTATCCTCCATATCTTCTCAGCTTTCCCCGCCGTCATCATTCAGTACCGCGATCGCAACCGTCAATGCGCCAACCAAAATTGCCTTAAGTATGCTGTCCATTCTTCTCCTCCTGCTTAGCTTTTGACTTATCCGGTATGTATATTCTCCGCTTCCCATACCGGATAGATAAATTCAGCCGAAGATGCCCCGCACCTCCGGCCCTTGTACATGCTACATTTCATCAGCTTACGCTGCTTTCGATTTCGTCCGGCGCAGGCTGTTCATGGCTCTCCGGTATGTACCCTCATCCATATCACCAAGGCTCGCAACGCCATAGCGCTGTAAAACGGTATCGAGGGCAATGCCAGTCCGCGCCAGTTCTTTGTTGATCGCTTCTGTGTATGCCGCAGCCTGTTTCCCTGTGTCCACGGTTTCCTGACGCTGAGCATCTTGTCCTGACGTCTCCGGCTTCGCAGTGTTCTGCTTCTGAACTGCTGTTTTATCGACCAGATTATAGACTACCTTTCCATCTTGATTGATGACCGTCAGCCCTGCGATCTCCCGGCTCTCATTATAGGAGATACTGGAAACCGTGAATTTATCCGTTGTCACATACCGATTCTCCCGCATCTGGATATTGGCCTTTCCCGCACTCACCCAGATGAACGGGGCGGTGTAAAGCTCCCGGCCTATGCCATGCGAGAAGCAGGCGCGCTTGAAGGAATCGGAAGCTTCGCCCTTCTCCTTCTCAGTATTGCTCTTCGTGCCGACGTCCATCTTGGATATCCACTGCTTCTTTTCCTCATCCCAGATGCTGACCTTGCAGTACAGGTTCCCGCCGATCACTTCATGGCTCCGCTGCCAGTTGTTCACACCGTAGACCTCATCCAGAATCTTCATGTCCACGCGGGCGTCCTTATAGAGCAAAAGCGACAGCCCTTTTTCATTGATAAAGCCGACCCTGCACTCGATCTCATTCGTGCGCAGGAGCCTGATTTCTTTCTGTCCCATCTGCATTACCATCCTTCCATTGTTTTTCTGTCTCTGTCTTAATTAAACGGCAGGTCGTCATCGCAGTCTGTAAGAGCCACGAAACCGTTCTGATCCACTGTATATCCATCATTCTGCCTGTCCATATCCTGCCCGGCGTGAAGTGCCAGTGACTGAGAGAACTGCGATGTAGCGGAGGTAGCCGCTTCACTTGCTTTTTTACTCTCCGCAAACTCCTGTTCCTCGACGAACACCTCAAAGAATGGCATTTTCACGCCATCTCTGTTGATATACTTACCCGTCTGGACATGTCCTATTACCGCGATCTTCGTGCCCTTACGCAGATATTTCTCCGCAAATTCACCCGTGTGCCCGAGTGCTACAAGCTGAAAGTAATCCACTTTAATACCATCATCCCGCTTCTGCCGTTTATCCACGGCGATCGAATACCGGGCGATCGTGACCGAAGGATCTTTCTTGCTATAGCTTATCTCCGGATCGGCGGTAAGCCTGCCGATCAGAATAATCTTATTCACCGACTCACCGCCTCCCTACGCCACGGAGAGCCGCCGGTAGCTGCTCTGCGTCAGATAATCCGCATAGATGCCTGGCTGCTCCGATTTCAGGCGTTTCGTGTCCACCGACGTCTTACTGATGGATTTCCAGACTACCTTCCGGTCGCCCACTGTGCCGATCTCCGCCTCTTTCAGATAACTTTTAAGCTGGTTCGCCGCGGCGTTCTTTGCTGTCTCCAGCTCCTTCATTTGACGGGATATGTGCTCATATTCCTCGCAGATCGACAATGCTTCCTCTGGCAGCTCAATGACCTCCCCGTTGGATATCCGGAACCGGGAGTTAAAGTAGTCGGTCGTCGCCGCTGAACCGTCCGGCACAGGTTCCACGCCGCCCAGCACATGTGTCTCCCAGAAGTATTTCTCCATCGCGACAATCTTACCGATCATCTCCTCATCCCGCTCCACCATGTGATAGAAGAAATGGTTTCCACCCACCAGCGCCGCGATATAGGTCCGCTTTGCGCCTGTGACTGCCATATAATGCTGGACCTGCAAGATATATGGGGCAGGGACTCCTTCCTCCCAAACTTCCTGCTTATAGGCCGATGCGGTCTTTGCCTCAAAGATACAAGGCTCCCCGTTATCGTTGATCACGCCGTCCAAATCCGCAAGCATGAACGGGTAATCCTCACTCTGCAAAAGCATGTGTTTCTGGCGCACCTTCAAGCCTGTGCGTTCCATGAACTCCTTCCGCACTACGGGCTCCAACAGAGTCCCAAAATGGGTATACTCATTCTCCCCTTCGTCCGGCTCTGCCTGCCCGGTCTTTTCAAGCCAGAGCTGGTGAACCGACTTAAACGGATTGATGCCTGCGATCACAGATACATCGGAACCACCGATGCCTGTTGTCCGGTATTTCAACCACTCTTCTCTGCTCAGATGAGCAGTCTTTACTACTACTCTCATAAAATTTTACCTCCACACAAAAACGGGAGCATCCAAACTGGACACTCCCACAAGATTTTTATATAGTGTTTCTCTGATCTCCTTTCACAGAAAACCAATACCGTTATAAAGCTATCTCCAAGCTTCAGTCTATGCCTGCGGTACAAGCCCCAGCCACTTTTCAATAGTCTGTACACTGTATCCCAGAGATTTCGCAATAACCTCTACTGATACATTATTGGCATAAAAATTCTCCGCACTCTTTTGCGCCTGTTCTCTCCTGTCGCTTGCAATGTAGTCTTCCAACATTTCATTCTGATCGAACAATGTAATCATAATATCGACAACCTCCTTTTCCCGGCTTTCCAGATACTCTTTTAATACATTCTGATTCTTGCAAATGCGAATTGCTTCCACGACTGCCTGTCGCGTCCGGCCATACAATCTGACCTGATCGTTGATTACTTTCGTAAAGACGACATACTGGTTAATAATATCTCCGTCCTGCCCGTCCGTAATCACCTTTACCCGCACATCCAGAGCTGTCTGGGCTCCTCCGAAAAATTCTTCTGACAAGGAAATAAATTCCTTATCAACGACAGATTCGCCCGTATAAACCACATACAATTCAGGCTTTGGCATATGAACCGGTGTGGCGGCAAACAGACTTTGTGTGCTCCTTTTCAGGTAATCCTGATAGGTACGGGCAATATACATCAGACACCGGACTATGATATTCACCGTCCAGGAGCTCTGTGCCTCCACAAGCACCAAGAGCCTGTCTCCCACCAGAAAGCCCAGATCATTGTATATGTCATGGACAAGCACCTGTTCCAGGGTTACATATTCCCTGCCTTATTATCCATGATAACCATTCCTTTCCGAAAACAATACCTTCGGACATTTTCAGTTCCATCGCATCTTCCTTTTTGTTATATTATAAGCCACCAGCAGGCAATGATGCAACCGGATTTTTCTGTGCCGGATGTATCATTTCTGTCTGGCTCTCCTTACGCTGCCCGGACCATCTGGTAGGCTTTATCAAGCATAGGATTTCCATCCACGGTTTTCGCAAAGAGGCTCTCACGGTAATTTGAGCGCTCCCGCAGCGGCCTCGCGTGGGTCGTGAAGTCGGATACTGCATTGACGAATCGGTAAGCATTCTTCCCGACGTGCTTGAGATCAGGCGCGGCGTAATAGCGTTCTTTCAAATCCTCCCGCATCCGCTCCACGTTCCTCTTCTGTACGTCAGTCGCCTTGGCGGGCAGCGGGATAAGCGTGTCGATATACTCGTACACCTGACGGTCAGATAATTTCTTCTGGTTCAGCGCATCAATCCCCTTCCCCAGCTCCGACATATACTTTTCCGCATAGAGGAGCGTATTCTTCGCATCTTCAAGCTTGCCCTGAATGTCCCCGACATGGTTGGTAGACCAGGCACGCTTCGCCGTGTTGAGCGCCAGATTCAGAGTATTCTGACACACCACGCGCACGGGCGTCATCGCCGCCTTGATTGCGCCTGTCCCATCGTGACTATTCATAAATACCAGATATGGTGTGATCTCATCCCCGCTGATGATATAGCGCTGCGGGAGCCGCGCCAGTATCCATGTCCTCCTGCCGCCCTGCAAGGAACCCGCCGTCTCATAAGTAACGCCCCCGCCCAACAGTTCATCTGTAAAAGCGAAGGCGTCCTCATTCTGGACGACCTTGTAACGGTCTGTGACGATTCCGAGTACCTGATCGTCCGTCTCTCTTACATTGGCCTTGAAGCCCGGCACAGGCATCCCGTCAGCAGTCTGAACCTCTTTCTGGATAACCTGCCAGTCAAGCCCCGCGAGCACCAGCGCGCTCAGGGAATCCGGTGCCTCCTGCACCCGTGTGCCAAGTCCGTGCCACGGCTTCGTCCTCGTGTAAAACATGCTTTCAACATTTGCTGCCATTTTCATTTTCTCCTTTGAAATTGATTGGGTTTTATTATTTCAAAGCTATGGTTTATGATTGAAAATGACAGATTTTACAGAAAGACGTGTAACAATCAGGTTTCTCATTTCATAAGCATTTTCCAATAGAGTGTTCCTGTCAGATACCCTGTTTTCGTGCCTTCTGGACAAGGGTAGGCCAATTATCGTGAGGTCTGGTTAAAAAATAAAACTTTCAGGCTCTCATTCCATAGTATTTAAACGGTGGTGAAATCTCATCGATATCTCAGGGCTCCAAAAGAGGTGGCAGATCGCCACCCCTTTTTTTGAAGCTCTCACCCCACCTGACTCGGGTCTATTTCGCTCGTTTTATTGTAGTAGCCCTCCAGAACCTCGAAGTCCTCATACTCTGCGCTTTCCACAGTCACCGACATTTCATTTTCGTCAAATACAATCATCAGCTCACAGCCATAATCTGTATCTTCCGCGACATAGGTATTGCTTCCTGCGTCAGTCAGATATCCCGCAAACTGCGCCAAATAACGATCACCGTAAGACAGCGCATCTATATAGATATAATCCGTTTCTTCCCCATCTGTCGCAAAACCAACTTCTGCTGTCATAACTGCGTTCTCCCCGTTGTCACATTCATAAGTCCCATAGATATTGACATCCTGCCCTTCATCGCTGTATCCTGCGCCAGCCCAGTAATACTCTTCCTGATGCGCCGCATATCTGATTACTTCATAATCAGTAAGGCTATCAGCTTCTTCCTTCGTAAATATGGCATACTCTGAGTTCCAGAGTCCTTCCCTACAGGCTTCAATATCTATTTCGCCGTTCCACTGTTCTTCGATGTATGAATAGATTTCATTGTAGAGCTCTGTTACCTCTTCGTCTGTGAAGTCGTCAATGGCATATACTTCCTCCACGCCATACTTCTTCAGGTACGTCCTCATCTGGTCGGCTTCGCTGAGTTCTTCCGCTTCTTCCACAGTTGCCTGCTGCGCGGACTCCTCCACAGATTTTACCGGGCCATAATGGCCCACCAGAGTATCATTATCTGTGCTTTCGTCAATATACAGGCCGCTGTCAGGATACATTCCCGCGTATGAGGAATACAGGGCGTCCATAAAGGCTTTCACTTCGTATGCCGTATATGTCTCGTCTGCATCCGGAATCGCAAACCCGGACACCGAGAATGTCTCTTCCCCATCGTATACACTGAACTGGATATCCACAAAATCATTCACAAATTCCACAATATAATACTCCCCGGAATCGGAAATGCCGCCTGTCCATTCTTCCACTCCGTAGACATAATCCAGAACGGACTTAATCGACACGGTATCATAATTGCCAAGATAACCATTCTGAACCGATTCAATGATTTCCGAGATATCCACTGTATCCGAGTCTCCGGAAGAACCGGCTATTGCGAATACTGCAATCAGGCTGACCACAACAGCCACAACAGCAATCAATCCTTTCCCGAAACGGAACCTCTTTTTCTTTTCTGCACCCTTGCCCGAAATTCCCTCCGGCTCTTTCGCAGCTTCTGGAAGAGTCCCTTCTGATTTACCGGAAAGAGTATCTTCCATACCCTCCACTGCCGCGCCGCAGTTAGAGCAAAACACATCTCCATCGTTCAGTTTCTGTCCACATTTTGAACAATACATTTTTTAATTCCTCCTGAATTCTCGTTATGTCCTTTCATCCAGCCTGTTCTCAATAAAACGTAGCCCATATGATCCCCGCGCTGAGCGAATCACTGTAGGTTTCTCCGCTTCCAAGGAACACAATGCTCTGTAAAGTCACTTCATAGCTGTCACCATTTGATTCATAATAAAATCCAATCTTAAGATCTTCATCATAGATCGGCGAATAGCCCTCCACATAAACCTTATAGGAACCGCTGTCGATTTTTTCTTTTGACCACTCCGCCGACTTGAGGTTATCATCAATGATTTCGCCGATCGTCTCCGAACCAATGCTGTCAAAGGAAATCGCTTTTACATCAGAGTAAATACCGCCTCCGGTACTGAGCAAAATAAGCAACGCAATAATAATCACCGGGATACCAATACACAGATTCCGCTTCGCTTTATTCAGCTCTTTTTCTGTCAGTTTCTTTTTGTTACGGGAGACAAGCTCCCTTACGCCGTCAACCACATAGGCAAAGGCTGCCACCAGAAAAAGGATTCCAAATGCAATGCCCCAGAAACCTCCTT
>JAJPZP010000030.1:7577-9418 GCA_021204285.1 Lachnospiraceae bacterium
TATCCTCGCAAGTATCAGGAACACAACCCCCTCGATGATCGACAGAATATTCCCGAACTTGACCGCCACCGTGTTCAGCAGCGGGCTGTTCCACAATCCGGCAAATCCCTGCTCCGCCTGCCCGGAATCCGTCGAGGCCGTTTTCTGGCCATCCTGATCTGCCCCCGATATCTCTGCACCTTCATATGCAAGGCTGTCCGCCTCCTCATGTCCTGCTTTCAATGTGCCTGTACCGGACGATGGCTCGCGCTCGGATGGCATCTTCTGTTCCTCTTCCGTTTTCACTTCCTCGCCAATCCTATTTCCGCAGCTTGGGTAGAAATGGGCTCCCTCCTGTAACTGTGTTCCACATTTTGGACAATACATAATTTTTCCTCCTTCATTCCTTTGAAATTTTCACTTGTGCCTTATTCAGTTGTCATCATTGTGAATCAGGCTCTCCTTCCACCTGTTCACTTCTATGGTTTACGATTCAAAATGCGTACTTTTACGAGAGCACCGCCAATTTCAAAACCCTGTGTAACTTATGTGATACGCTGTGCGGATTCTTCCGTACTTCCTGCTCCCACACTTTCCCATCCGAATATAACCCGCTAAATGATCTCCTAAAATGTTTTCCACCTCATAGGCCTGTTTTTCATATACGCTGTAGTACGCCTGTCTTTCTTTAAAATATTTCAGCATATTTTTATCAGCAGCCACATCAAATATTTCGACCAGCCTCTTTATAACTTCCATATCATCTATTGCTACTATCTCTGATACTTTTCGGAGTTCATCTTCATATCCTCTGACCTCCAACCACCGATGTAACAATTTATTGTGATAATATCCAAGAATATCTTCAACAGAAAAATTGTTCTGTAAGTCCTCAATCGTACGAACTGGATTCCCATCACAAATGAGATTAAACTTAATTGTCTTCGCCATCTTATCTTCTCCTTTGGTCATTTCCTGATTTAGTTCTTTGAGTCAATAATGAATTTAATATGTCTTTCTATATTTTAGTTTTGATTCTAAGGAATCTTTTTTAATTTCCTCATCACTCTCATCCCTCCCCTTCTCAAAAAGCGTTTTTAACATTCTTTTCTGCTGTTCATGTTGGTCTGCTACGAAGCCTTTTTTCTCGCCAATTTTCATTATTTTTTTCCTCCGTATCTGTTTTACTGTGAACTTAGTACCTGTACATACTCCGTTCCCTGCCCCCGCAGCCACATCTCAATTCCCTTTCCAAACACTTCCGCCGTCACGGTATATACTCCGTCTTTCTCCGCCATAATCTCCGCTGTCGGCAATCTGTCCAGCACCGCATTGATGTCCGGCCCGGAATACTGGAATTTCACTCTGTGCAGGCGTCCTCCATACATGAACTGGACGCGTTTGTGGAACTCCCCTTCCTCGAAGCGCTCTGCATAGGGGATAGAGAAATGCTCGTCCAACACCTCCACGCTTTCCAGCCTGTCCACCCGATAGATCGTTGGGAACGGGTCGTCCGGATTCTGGAACGCTTTCTCCCGGTCAATATCCTCTATGAACGCGGTGAGGTAAAAATAAAATTCCGAGAACATCACGCCCACCGGCTTCACCTTCCGCGTGACCAGTTCGCGATTTTTCAGCTTTGTATAACTGATTTTCAGATAGCGCTGCTCCTTTACCGCGCATTCCAGCTCCCACAGCCTGTCCAGAAGTTTCTCGCCGTGATGGAGCTCGATGTAGTGGTGCATTTCATTTCCGATATAATCCTTCAGGAGCTTTTTATCTTCCTCGTCGTTACAGGCGTCGATCAGCTTGTTGATGATTGGGAACAGCTCCTCCCTCAACAGAGAACGACTCTCCAGTAA
>JAJPZP010000206.1 GCA_021204285.1 Lachnospiraceae bacterium
AAATAATTTTTTATCCGCAGACAATATAATGGCGAGAATCGCCCTGGAGGAAGATAAATATGGACTGGAAAAAAATTCTGATGAAACTGTGCGGGCTGACGTTGAAGAAGATTGGCGCCGGAGTGATGGCTGTGGTGCTTGCGACCGGCAGCATGGGGATCAGTTCGTACAGCATATCAGATTATGATTATGATTCAGAGGAGACGATGGTGGCTCAGATCGTTGAGACGGAGGAGCAGGAGGAGGCGCCGGAGGAAGTCGTCGAGATCGTGGAGGAAGAGGAGACAGAGATCGTACAGCTGTATCTTGCCACTACCTCGATTGATAAGGATCTGAAGATCAAGATCGTGAACGCGGATTCCAAAGTCGTGACGGGTGAGGAATTTACCGTAAAGGTAGCAGAAGATAAAAGCGGCGCGAAGGCGACAGAGTACACGGATGAAGACAAGGACGGTATCATTTACATAGAGGATCTGGAGGGCGGCGACTATACCGTAGAACTTGAGGAAATCGAGGGATACGAGATCGTGGAAGGGACCATCACGGCAGAGGTGAAGGGCCAGATTGAGTATGCAAAGGTAGATGTCACCGATGAGATCAAGACGGAGTCAGAAGTCAATGTGGCGGCCGAGGATACGGCGGTCAACAATGTCGAGGAGGAGGGAAGCCTGACCGATACGATTGAACTTCTCGAGAGTACGGTGACAACGTCGAAAGTCGACCGTTCGAAGGTGGATACTTCCCTGATCACGAAGGCTTCGGTTGGCAGCAGCAAGAGCTCGGAGACCGTGACAAAGACGGTGGTGACGACGACAGAGAAATGGGTCGAGGACGAGACGGATACCGACAATGGCGAAGAGGAAGAGAACGCAGAGAGTTCGGGCGAATCAGAAGAGACGGAAGGAACCGATGGAACAGAGGGAACAGGCAGCTCGGAAGGAACCGATGAAACAGAGGGATCGGACAGTACGCTGACCTCTTCGAGTACCGGACGCGTCGTCGCAGTGAGCTATGTACAGGTTGAGACGACAGAGACTTTCGATGCGACCGTGTCCATCCCCTCATCGGCCACGCTTTATAACTGTGATGTGTCGGCATCGAACAGCGTGAAGCTGGAGCTGACGAAGAATGATCCTTCGGGTATTATCAAGGATATTACCTGGAGTTCGCTGGATACGACCGTCTGCACGGTATCCGGGACGAGCGGCACTTCGACGACGGTGAGCATGAAGAGCACAGGCGTCGTGAATGTGCAGGCGAAAGTGACCTACTATACAGACGATGCCGGAAATACGGCCAATGTGAAGCTTCTCTGTAAAGTACTGGTGGACGAGCTCAGCGACTCCAGCACCGTGCTGAAGGATACTTCCGGGAATACGCTCTATGTGGATTCGAATGCGACAACCACCGCGAAAGTCAGCGACTATACGAAGTATTCGACGTTCTACACGTCGCCGCAGTATACCGGATGGCAGACGCAGGATGGCAAGGTTTACTACTATGACGCGAATCACAACAAAGTGACCGGCAGTCAGGTGATCGGAGGAGTAACCTATACCTTCTCCTCAGATGGAAGCCTGTCGCAGAGTTCCGGTAACCGTGGTATTGACGTCTCGAAGTATCAGGGCTCTATCGACTGGGCAGCGGTGGCGTCCTCGGGCATCAGCTTCGCGATCATCCGTGCCGGTTACCGGGGTTCCTCTACCGGAGCGCTGATCGAGGATCCGTATTTCAGGACCAATATTAAGGGAGCGACGGCCGCCGGGATTAAAGTAGGTGTCTACTTCTTTACACAGGCCATCACAGAGGCGGAGGCTGTGGAAGAGGCGAGTATGGTGCTCTCGCTGGTGTCCGGTTATAAGATTACCTATCCGATCTTTATCGATACGGAGAGCGCTACAAACGGGCGGGCAAACGGCCTGAGTACAAGCGCGCGTACGGCGATTGTCAGTGCTTTCTGCAAGACGATCAAGAATGCCGGTTATACCGCAGGTGTGTATGCGAGCAAGAGCTGGTTCAACAATCAGCTGAATGCGTCTTCGCTGAGCAGCTATTGTATCTGGGTGGCGCAGTATAACTCCAGCTGCACCTATTCCGGAAAGTACAATCTGTGGCAGTATTCCTCGAAGGGGAGCGTCTCAGGCATCAGCGGGAATGTAGATATGAACATCAGTTATCTGGGTTATTGATATTTTTTAACATTGGGGTCGCAGCCGTGTTTTTACGGCTGCGGCTCTTTTTGGTTGCGGCTCTTTTACTCCGTGTTTGCCATTGACTGGTAAGTATGTTACAATATTTAAGATTATTGAGCCAATAGATATGGCAGTAAACCGGGTGTCCCGGACATCCCGGAGGGAGTATGTATGAACGAAAAGAAGAAAAAATGGGAGCTCTGGCTTTCCGGTATGATTCTGGAGGGATTTCTGCTGTATGGAGAGACCGTGACTGCAGTTTCGGAGAACTGGCCGGTACTGGAAAATCTTCTGGAATACTGGCTGTATTTCATGTATCTGCTCGTGCTGGTCCGGGTTGCGATACAGAAAAAGGGCTGGCTGGAATGGCTGGTAACGGCAGGCATACTGGGACTGGTAGAGCTTACACGGATTACAACGCAGTCCAATGAGGTACTCTGGTTTGCCGCCGGACTGCTGATCGCGAAGGATGTGGATCTGAGCAGAGTACTGAAGACGGACCTGCTGACCAGAATTGTGATGGCAGCCGCGCTGATCGTGCTCCCGCTGGCCGGGCTCTATCCTTTTTTTATAAGGGACTGGGGAAGCGGCCGGGTTCGTTACAGCTTTGGCTGGAGTCATCCGAATGAGATGGGGCTCTTCCTTCTGATGCTGTGCGTAGCCTGGGTCTATCTGCGGCATAAAAAGTGGTGCTGGAAGGACAATGTGGCTGTCTTGCTTCTGCTGGTATTTCTGGACCGCCTGGCAAACAGCAGGACTCCGGAGATCTGCATCCTTTTGCTGCTTCTGCTGGAAAACCTGTATATTTTCCTGGAAAAACGCATACCGGATCAGGAGAGAAGGAGCAGGCTGCGGAAGTTGCATGCCTGGCTCTCAGTGTTTGGGGTCTTTATTCTGACTTTTGTGCTGTTCATCAGTTACAGCGATGAAGCAGCCGTTTTTCAGCAGATTCCGGGGACTGTGCGGGGCAGATTTTCTCTGGCACACCGTTTCTGGAGTGAGCAGGGTTTTTCCCTCCTGGGACAGGTTTTTGACTATGAAATCTACAATTATCTGGATATGCTGTATGCCTATCTGAGTCTGAATATGGGGCTTGTCGTAGCAGCAGGCGTGCTGTTTTTAAATGCGTTGGCCGTCTGGCGTGCCGGAAAGGATCGCGACGAGATCCTTCTGCTGATACTCATTATGTTTCAGGCATACAGTCTTCTGGAACATGAGCATTTCAAAATGATTTACGGGTTTTATCCCCTGTTGCTGGGATATACCCTGTGGCCGACTGTCGGGGAAGTCGAAAGATGGTTTGGAAAGAAAATAAGGCAAACTGCCGGAAAGGCTGGGAAGTAAGGACATGTTTCTTGTGGCAAAAATTTTACTGACGGTTTATCTGTATCTGATCAGCTATTTTTATACGCTGTCGGTTCCAATCTCCTGGGATGCGCCGCTGCGCCTGATTGTGATTTATGCCTGCGTCCATGTGATCTGCCATTTCCTGCAGAAGCTGAGGATCACGATCCTGGATGAGCCAAAGCGCTGGAACTGGAAGTTCGGCCTGCTCATTGCGGTTATTACCTGGATCGTGCTGGGGGCATATTACCTTGCCTGGTATCCGGGCGGTCTGATCTCGGATACGTTCAACCAGTGGGCGCAGGTTCAGTCAAGAGCGCTGGTTGACTGGCATCCGGCGATTCATACGCTTCTCTTTCTGCTCCTGCCGTCCCTGATCTGTAACAACCTTGCATTTGCTGTATTCATGCAGCTTGTCTGGATCGGGCTGGCGATGGCCTATCTGGGTATGGTGCTGGAGCGCTGGGGAATTCCGAAGAAGTGCAGTATTCCGGCACTGGTACTGGGTGTTATAACTCCGGCTTCGGCCGTCGTCCTTTCCTTTATCTGGAAAGATACTGCCATGACGATTTTTATGATTGTTCTGGCAGGGCAGGTGATCGAGATTGTCTTCTCAGACGGAGCCTGGCTGAAAAAATGGCAGAACGCCGTGCTGTTTGGACTGTTTGGTGCTCTGGCGGCGCTTATGCGCCATAACGCGATCCTGCTGGTGGCACCGTTGATGCTGCTGGTGGCGCTGCTGTACTGGCGACAATTGAAGCGTTATGCGCTGATGGGCGGGATCTGGACATTGATTTTTATGGCGGGCATCAAAGGGCCTGTATATAAGGTTCTGCATGTGCAGAGCCATCCTCAGGTGGCTGCCGAAATGCTCGGCGTTCCCATGACGATTCTGGCGAATGTCCTGATAAATGATCCGGAAAAGCTCGACGAGGAAGCAAGAGAATTCCTCTATAAAATCGGCGACCAGGAGCTGTGGGAGAGCAATTATGAAGAGGGCAACTGGAACAGTGCCAAATGGATGGGAGATGACATCTCGAACGATGTGATTGAGGAGGAGGGAGCTGAAAAAGTTCTGCTCTATACCTGGCACGCGATTCAGAAAGCCCCTTATCTGAGTTTCCGCGCGGTTGTGAAGCTTTTTGAGGTTGTATGGAAGCCGGCCGGATCGAGTGTCACCTGGAGTTATACGGTGAATGTGGGGACCAATATTTACGGATATGAGACGACGGGCGTCGCCTGGCTGCGAAATATTCTCTCCAGATGGGACAGTCTGACAGTAAACGGTTCCGTCCTTACAACCTGGAGCTGGCACATCGGATTCTTTACCCTTCTGCTGCTGTTCTTCGGCATCAGCAGATTGAAAGAAGGCTGGAAAAAGACTCTGCTGTGGATTCCGTCGATCTGTTATAATTTTGGCACGGCACTGGTGCTTTGCGGCCCCGATTTCCGGTTTTTCTGTTTCAACACGGTGCTGAGTTTTGTGCTTGTGCTCGCGCTTCTCTGCAAAAAGAGGGAGAATGTGGTAGATGAAGAGACTGCTTAAAGGCATTGGGGTATTGTTGGGAGGAATCATTCTGGGCACGGTGGGGATGTGCCTGGTATTTCTGCTTCCGGTAGAACCGATGCAGGAACATATGCGGGAATCGCTGGAGTCTTTCATGGAAGAAGGAGAGAATCCGTTCCTTCTGGAGGGCATCAAGGGCAGTTCACTGGACAATTACACGGATGCGACGATGCTCGGGCTTGCGGTCTATCAGTCCGATAAACCGTTTTACCAGTCCGCCATGCTGGCACTCTGGCATACGGATGAGGCGGGCACGATGGAAGCGCTGGAGGAATACCTGACGGAAGGCGGCGCGGAGGAAGAGGACTCCTATGCGCGATACTGGCAGGGATATTTACTTTTTCTGAAGCCCCTGCTCCTCTTTCTGATTCTGGGGCAGATCCGTATACTGAACGGAATTGTGGCGGCATTGCTTACGCTTGCGATTTTACTGCTGCTTTGCAGACGGGGAATGCAGCGGGGGGCGGTGGCATATCTTCTGGCGATCCTGGCGCTGTTTCCGGTGACGATTCCATTTTCACTCCAGTTCTCAACCTGTTTTTATGTGGGAAGTCTGGCGGTGCTGGCAGTGCTGGCCGGGTACGACCGCCTTGAACAGAACCAATCCTGGCCGTATCTTTTCCTTGTCACGGGAATCTGTACCAGCTTTGTTGATTTTCTGACTTACCCGGTGTTTACCTTTGGAATGCCGGTGGTACTCTGGCTGGTCATGGATCGCAGAAAATGGCAGGATTCTCTCCGGCAGCTGCTTCAGAACGGGCTGGCCTGGTGTGCAGGATATCTTGGCATGTGGATGGGGAAATGGACGGTGGGTTCGCTGCTTACCGGTCAGAATCTCTGGAGTGAAGGACTTGCAAACGTTCTGATCCGGACCTCCGGGGAGGCCTACGATGATAAGGTAAACAGAATTTTCGCGATCCTGAGAAACTTTTATATTTATGCGAATGTGTGGGGAGTTCTGCTTGCGATCGCGGTTCTGGGGTGGCTTATTTTCTGGTTCAGAAAGTATGGGCGTCCTGCCGGTCTGTCCCGCCTGTGTCTGCTGCTCGCGGTGGCCTGCATTCCGCTGGTATGGTATCTGCTGGCCGCCAATCACTCCTATGTGCATTACTGGTATACATTTCGCAATCTTGCAGTCTCGGTGTTTGCCCTCGGCATGATTCCGGAGCTTATAAAGGAAAGGGGAAAGTGTGCGGATGCAGTCGAATGAAAAGCTTTTATTCAGTATTGTGGTTCCCGTGTATAATGTACAGGATTATCTGGAGCGCTGTGTAGCTTCTCTGACCGCACAGGATTATCCACGCATCGAGATCATTCTGGTGGATGATGGCAGTACGGATTGCAGCGGAACGCTCTGCGACGCCTGCGCGCAGGCGGATGCGAGAATCCGGGTGGTTCACAAGCCGAACGGCGGCCTGTCCTCCGCCAGAAATGCCGGACTTGCCAGTGCGGCAGGCGATTATGTCATCTTCGTGGACTCGGACGATTATGTGGAAAGGGGTACCTGCCGGATACTGGCAGAGCGGCTTGCGGAACATCCTGGCGCAGATATGATTGCGTATGATGGCTGGGAAGAGGAAGGACAGGAGAGGAGGGCTCTGCGCAGAATCTCCGGAAAGTCGTGCACAACTGAGAGCGGATCGGCGTTTCTGCTGCGAAATTACCGGGACAGGAATCTGAATGTGGAGGCCTGGCTCTATGCTTCCAGAATAGAATTCCTGAGGCGGGAGGAATTGTGTTTTCGGGAAGGAATTCTGCATGAGGACGTGGAATTTACGCCGCGGGCGCTTCTGAAGGCGGAACGGGTGCTTACGATCCCGGACTGTTTTTATCATTACATTATCCGGGAGGGTTCGATCAGCACTGGGAAGAGCAGGGTAAAAAATATCGAGGATCTGTTTGCCACGCTGAAGGAACAGAGCGCGGTGGCAGATGAGCAGGAGAAAGAGCTTGGCAGATGGATGAAGAACGCGATTTTAGACAGTTATCTCAACATGATCTACGACGCACGCATGTATCAGCCACAGTACCGGAAGTATGTGGAGAAATCTTTCCTGCTCGGAAAGGCGGCGACGCCCTGGAATCATATCCGGGTCTGTCTGTGCCTGATCAGCGTGCGCCTGTACTGCAGCCTGAACGATCTTTATAAAAAACGGGGGATGCACGGGTGAACAATACGGAAAGAATAGCCATTGTTGCGGTGGGGTATAACCGGCCGGATTCCATGCGAAGGCTTCTCTCTTCGCTTGCGGAAGCGCAGTATGATTATGAAGAGATTCCGCTTGTGATCAGCATCGATCAGAGTGGAGAGGATGACGTAGCGGAAGTGGCGGATGCGTTCTGCTGGCAGCATGGCACAAAAAAGGTGCTGCGCCATCCCGAACGCCTGGGACTGCGCAGGCACATTATTTCCTGTGGCGATCTGACAGAGCAGTATGGTGCGGTTATGATTCTGGAGGACGATCTCTATGTTTCTCCGGATTTTTACAATTACGCCATGCAGACGCTGGAAAAGTACGGCAGCCATCCGCGCATTGCCGGGATTGCCTTAAATACGCGGAGGGAGCTGCTGGAGAGTTCTTATCCGTTCTTCCCCCTGCATACAGGCTATGACGTGTATTTCCAGCAGTTTGCCTCATCCTGGGGACAGGTCTGGAATCGCAGAATGTGGACG
Organism: Lachnospiraceae bacterium; assembly: GCA_021204285.1. Lineage (GTDB taxonomy): Bacteria > Bacillota > Clostridia > Lachnospirales > Lachnospiraceae > Hominiventricola. Next base: position 7,778 of record JAJPZP010000206.1, read on the forward strand.
GACTTCCGGGTCTGGTATGACGCGCATCCGGTGCTTCCGGAGAATGTAAATGTTCCTCTGACGGTTCTGCATTATCCGGACACGTCCTGGGCAAAATTCTACCAGTGCTATGTGGTGGAGCAGGATAAGTATTATGTGTTCAGCTATGATTCGCTGAGTACCAATTTCGGTGACGCAGGGGAGCATTTTGATTCCGGTTCCGCGGCCTATCAGTCGGTGCTCTTCTATGGGACGAAGCACTATCGAATGCCGGATTTTGACGAGGGCGTGAAGTATGACATTTACGGAGAGCCTCTCGGGCTGGGACGCTATCTTGGCGTGCCGGACGGGGAGCTGACCTGTGATTTGTGGGGAAGGAAGCAGAAGGCGTCCTACAAAAGATATCTTCTGAGCTGCTGCGGCAGGCCTTATAAGAAGCTGCGGCAGTATTCCATGAGTATGAAGCCGCTGGAACTGAATGTGATCCGGCAGATACCGGGAAGTGATCTGACGCTCTATGATACCGGCGAGCGGGAGCCGGATTTTCACCCCGACAAAAAGGAGTTCTTTCGTTTCCTGGAATATGGCTATGGAGTTCTTGATGGGCGCGACCTGCTGCGCTGGGCGCTGGAGAGGCTGCGGCGGAAACTGGGGAGAAGACGATGAAAATCCTTTACCTGAACACGACCTATTCCGGGGGAGGAGCGGAGCAGGTCACCCGCCAGATCTACGAGGGCATGAAGCGGCGGGGGCATGAGGTTTTTGAGATTGTCTGTTATAATCTGCGTGGGGAGATTACCGATCCGGATGTCCATGTGCTTTACCGGAGCATTCCGGAGAAGATTCTTCAGCGCGCGCAGACCGGTAACCGGGGAAATAATAATCTGACGATTCCTTATGCGCTTCACTATATCCGTGCTTTTATCAGAAGAAATGAGATCGATGTGGTGCATCTGCACAATCCGCATGACAGTTTCCTGGGAATCCGGGATATCCGGACGATCGCGGAGCAGTGCCCGATGGTCTGGACGCTGCACGATTTCTGGGCGCTGACAGGGCATTGCGCGTCGCCCTATGGTTGCGACGATCGCTGGACAGGAGGATGCCCGGTCTGTGAACACCTGGAAAATTATCCGCGGCTGCGCAAAGATGTCAGTGCGGAGCAGTTCAGACGGAAAGAACAGTATCTGACGGGAGCCGGGATTCACTTTACGGTGCCGTCGGAGTGGATGCGGGGGCAGGTGGCGCGGTCCTGCCTGCGGGAAGAGAACTGTACCGTCATCTGCAACAGTCTCGACTCTTCTGTGTGGGCCTGTCCGGATAAAATGCAGATCCGGGAGAAATACGGTCTGCGCACGGACAAATTTGTACTTGCATTTGTCGCTGCGGATATGGCGAAGCCGTTGAAAGGAATGCGGCTACTGGCGGATGCGCTGCGTTTTCTGGATCCGGAGCGATTCCTGCTCGTGACCGCAGGAGACAGCACAGGGGAGATGCGCAGTCTCTTTGCACGCTTTGAGACGGTGAGTCTGGGTTATCTTCGTGAACAGGAGAAGATGAACGAGTTTTATGCGGTGGAAGATATCCTGGTGAATCCATCGGTCTAGGAGACCTTTGGCATGGTGAACATCGA
>JAJPZP010000241.1 GCA_021204285.1 Lachnospiraceae bacterium
GCTGATATATAAAAGCATAAAATATTATTATATCATTTTTTTAGAAAATTTTTCATTTTTTTGAAAAAATCTTCCTGAAACAGGTTAAAAAGATATTAGGCAAAGAGATTCTGGCAGCAAGAATCAGGTGTCTCAGATCCGTAAAAAGGAGGGATTTCTTAAACATGAAACTTGAAATAGATGAAGATATCGAAAAACCCGTTGCCTTTGTCTGCAAGGACCCGAACGCAGAAGATACAACCGGCAGACAATGGATAGGCACAATCTCAATTCTGGATTACTACGATGAAATGATTGAAGCCGATATTTCAACGGACAACAGGTGCATGCACTCCATTATTGGGAAATACATGTTTGGGCATTTTATTTGCATCCCGGAATGGGGTATGTGCTGTTCGCTGGCAGGTTCATTGGATGACTGGCTCTGCAACTTAGACCGGTTAAAAGGGCATATCGGGAACATAGAGGCTATTACACTGGCAAGGGCATTAAGTTTAATCGGCAGGCTGAATTTATTGTAGGCTGTACTATTCAATTTTAAAGGCTGGCCCCATCGAAGTTTATATTATCTTTGAATGATGGATACAGGCAATCAAAACCTGATGATATGCTGCTGCCGCAAAGCTGCATCGCCCTTTGGGCAGTGTGGCTTCCCCGGCGATACTCTTTCACCTATATAAAACAAAAATAATCAGGAGGAATATTATCATGAATGGATATACATTATCAGCAAAAGCGTACAAGCAGTTACTGGAACAGCGTCCGGACTTGAGCGACGCAGATAAAGCAAATATTCTAAAAACTATAAAATCCCTGGAACTGATGGCCGAAATGAGCGATGAAGATAGAAATGACCTTTTCGATACCGGTGCCTTTAATGATATAAGTTATGGTTATTTTAAAACGGCATTAAAAAGATGCGACGTCGATCGCGATACCATGGCGAACATCCTCAGCGAATTCCGCTATCTTCTTGATGTCATGTCCGCCGCAGCAGCAAGAGACGCGGTATAAATAACTGACGGAAGGAGGGGCATGCTTTGACAAATAGTAGATACTTAAAAGATTACCCGGACGTATTGAAACCGGAAGAAGTGATGTCCCTTCTGGGGGTTGGCAGGAATACGGTGTATAAACTGCTTAAATCCGGAGAAATCCGGTCAATCCGGGTCGGAAATCAATACCGTATTCCGAAAGAATATTTGTTGCAATATCTACGCCACTAATGCTATGATTATCACATAGCATTGGTGGTACTCTCAAAAAGGAGGGTAAAAATGCTGATTTGTAAATCAGGGAGAACCATCATCAAAAATAAAAACGGTGTAGATACAATCTACATCCGGCTGAACCTTATTGACAATACAGCTTCTGGAAAGGATAAATACCATACCAAGGATATTGATACAGGGTTTAAGGATTCAAGAAGAAACCGTATTAAGGCAAATTCCATGGTAGAATCTGAAATAAACAGATTCGCCCCTGTTGGAAGGGAAACTCCTTTTCACGAATACTGCCTGAAATGGCTCGAAGAGAAAAAGAAAAGAGACAAAATCTCGATTATCACTTATGAGGGCTACCAGTACAGGCTGTCTCACATTGTAGATTATTTCAGCGAACACCCTGTCATGCTCGGTGACGTCACCATCGACCATATTGACGCATTCTATACCTATCTTCTGAAAAAGCCGAAAGACAAGAAGCGACCGGCTCAGCGTGACGAAGTGGGGCTTTCCAATCGAACCATGAAGGATATTGCCGTTCTTGTCCGCTCCATATTGTCGGATGCGCTGCAGAACGGGCATGTGAGTGATGAAAAGGCTTTCCGTGATGCAATCAGGCTGAAAGTACCGAAGAAGGACGAAGCCCTTGAAGATTCCATGAAAGACGATTTATATCTTGATGAAGAAACCATCCCTGCTTTTCTGGAAGCAATCAGGGGACACCGTTTAGAAGCTGCCTTTTATATTTCGCTTTTCTTCGGGCTTCGGCGTGAAGAGCTTGTAGGGCTGCAGTGGTCAGCCATCCGTCACGGAGAACTGCATATTTTTCACACGGTTAGCCGGGTAAAAACCACCGTCTCAAAAAACAGTACAAAAACGCCAGCAAGCCAGCGCTCCTATCCGATCCCGCAAACTATTATGGAAATGTTGAACGGGATTCAAGAAAAACAGGAATGCAACCGAAAACTGATGGGAGACAGCTATTATCAGTCGGATTACATCTTCACTTGGGAAGACGGCAGGCCGTATTCACCGGACTATATCACCAAATCTTTTAAAAAACTGGTGAGAGACAACGAGAACCTTGACAGCAATCTTCACTTTCATAATCTGCGGACATCCTGCGTCAGTCTGCTCATCCATCAGAATGAGGATGTTAAGAGTACACAGAAGTGGGTAGGCCACAAAGACGCTCAGACAACGCTTCAGTATTATGCGAAAATGAATAAAAGGGACAAGGAAAGAGTGATGGAAAAAATGGAAGCAGTCCTGACTCTGAAAAACGAATAAAATATGTCGTAAAGTGGCATAATTCGTGAAATTTCGTGAAAAATTCGTGAAATCAACCTTCCGAATCCTGTTTTTCAGGAGGTCCCCGCAAGGCAAAAAAATAACCGGAAAACGCTGATTTTTCAGCATTTTCCGGCACCCCTGCCAAGGAGTCGATGCGACAGGATTTGAACCTGCGACCTCTGCGTCCCGAACGCAGCGCTCTACCAAACTGAGCCACGCATCGAACTGTTAACTATCTGTTCTTGTCTGCGAACTTGTACATTATACAATGATTAATTTGATTTGTAAAGAGTTTTTTTACTCCTCTTCACTGTCTGAATCATCATTTTCAGAATCCTCTTCCTCCGAGTCACTGTCGCTGCTACTCGATTCGGTCGTATAGCTCGTCCAATAATAATAGAACACATGATCCTTGATGATCCAGTATGGTACGTTATTGTTCTGCAGATTCGTGATCAGGGACGGCACCGGTGCCCAGGTGCGGAAGAACAGGGAGTCCCCTACATTGCTTGTCCCGTTTATGACCGTTCTGGCCGCGCTCCAGCACGACTCCGTCACAATATTCGTGATCGTATCATCCTGCTCCGCCTGCAGCACCAGATCGAAACGGCTGGAGCTGACCGGTTCGAACTGCTTCGACTGACGCAGCACCGCCTCCAGCGTGCTGGGATAGAGAGAGCTGCGCAGACGATTCATAATCACATAGCCCACCGCGAGCTGGCCTTCCGTGCCCTGATTACCCGCTTCGCAGTAAATCATGACTGCCAGAAGCATGATCTCATAATCGCTTAGCGTAATCGTCTCTCTCGAGATATTCGCGTCACCGACAATGACCGTACCGCTCATGGACGAAGCGTCGCTCTGGGCAGCTGCCAGTCTGGCTGCGGCTTCCTCTGCCTCTGCCTGCGCGATCAATTCATTCAGAAGAGCCGTCTTCTGCTCGATCAGCTCATCAATGTCCGTGATTTCTTCCTCCAGAGCCGCCAGCTGACTGTTGTAGGAACTGATCTTTGATCCCGTTGACGCCTGCTGCGTAGCGACCTGCTGCTGCTTTTCCTCCGTTTCCTCCTTCAGCAGATCCAGCGCTTCCTGCTCGTCCTGAAGCTGGGCATACTGCTGTTCCAGATCTTCTTTGGAGGCTTTATAATTTTCCAGCATTTCCCGATCGTACTCATTGATACTGGCTGCGTATTCCACCTTATTCAGCATATCGGTGATCCCGCCGGTCAGCAACGCCATCATATAGGAAAGCACCGTATTCTGATCACTTTCATACATATACTGTATGCGGGTCTTCATGTCCGCATACTGTTGTTCCAGCTCTGCCTCGGCCTCCGCGATCTCCTCTTCCTTCGCGGCCACCTCGGCCTCCTTCGTCTCAAGTTCCTCTTCAAGCAGCGCGACCTGCTCATTCAGACTGTTCGCCTGGGAGGAAAGCTGCTCAAGATACTCCTCCATCTCCTCCCTGGCGCTGCTCAGATTGCTCTGTTCCTCTTCAGCCGCTGCCTTTTCATTCTCTGCCGCCGCCTTTTCTTCTTCGGTCTGGTCGATCTTACTCTGCGTCTCATCACTCACCGCAAACGCAATGTACGAGGAAAAGCCCACGCAGAGCGCGAGCGCAAGACAAAGCATTCTTTTGTACCATTTTCGCAGAGTATTTCTCAACAACCTTCCTCCAGCACGTCGGCTATTTCCAATCGTAGCGGGTCAGCTTTCCGGCGAGCTGCATCCCCCGGAAATCCTGCTGCCGCAGTGCCTCGTACAACACAATGGCTACCGAATTAGACAGATTCAACGAGCGAATATCCGAATTCATCGGAATCCGGATCGCCCGTTCCTGATTATCACGGAGCAGTTCCTCCGGAAGCCCTGCACTCTCCTTGCCAAACATGAGATAACAGTCCGGCTCAAAGCAGACATTTGTATATAAATTCGGTCCCTTCGTCGTGGCCATGTAGATCCTGGCGCCGGGATTGCGCGCCAGAAAATCCTCATAATCCAGATAGGTCGTCACATCCAGATCCTTCCAGTAATCCAACCCGGCTCTTCTTAGGTCTTTCTCCCCGATGCGAAAGCCGAGCGGTTCAATCAGATGAAGTCTGCTGCCCGTTGCCACGCAGGTTCTCCCGATATTTCCCGTATTTGCCGGAATCTCCGGCTCATACAGCACAATATTCAGTGCCATGGCTTATCTCCTACGCCTTCTCAGTCCGCAGCCGTCCGATAAAATCTTCCAGCCGTCCCAGAGCAACCTTCAGATTGTCGAGCGAATAGGCGTAGGAGATACGCAGGAAGCCTTCTCCACAGTCACCGAACGCAGTTCCCGGAACAACAGCTACCTTCTCTTCCTGAAGGAAACGGGCTGCAAACTCCTCCGATGTCATGCCAAATTCTTTAATGCACGGGAAAATATAAAAAGCTCCATAAGGTTCAAAGCATTCAAGCCCCATCTCCTTGAAGGCATGCACCAGATAGCGCCGTCTCTGATCATAGGCCTCGCGCAGCATGGCCACGTCCTCATCCCCGGTCCGCAGGGCTTCCACTGCCGCATACTGGCGCGTGGGCGGTGCACACATGATCGCAAACTGGTGGATCTTTGTCATCTGGCTGATGATCTCAGACGGGCCGCAGGCATAACCAAGCCGCCATCCGGTCATCGCATAGGCCTTGGAAAAACCATTGATCAGGATCGTCCGTTCCTGCATGCCGGGAATCGACGTAATCGATACATGTTCTCCCTTGTAGCTCAGCTCACTGTAAATCTCATCCGAAAGGACGAAAATGTCCTTTTCTATTATAACTTTTGCGATCGCCTCGAGATCCTCACGCTCCATGATTGCACCTGTCGGGTTGTTCGGGAAAGGCAAGACGAGCAGCTTTGTCCGGTCCGTGATCTTCTCCAGCAGCTCCTCCGGAGTCAGCCGGAATTCATTTTCCGCCTTGAGTTCGATGATCACAGGCTTACCACCCGCCAGCACCGTGCAGGGCTCATAGGAGACATAGCTCGGCTGCGGAATCAGCACCTCGTCTCCCGGATCGAGCATCGCGCGCATTGCGATATCGATGCCCTCGCTGCCTCCCACAGTCACAAGCACCTCGGTCCGGTAATCGTAAGACACATGAATCCGGCGGGCCAGATAATTCGCGATCTCCTCCTTCAGCTCCTTCAGGCCGGCATTGGAAGTGTAAAAAGTGCGGCCCCGTTCAAGGGAATAGATACCCTCATCACGGATATGCCATGGCGTATCAAAGTCCGGTTCACCTACACCAAGTGAAATCGCATCCTCCATCTCGCTGACCAGATCAAAAAACTTGCGGATACCGGACGGTTTAATCTCTCTGATTGTGCTGGAAAGCGGGTCTCTCATGGCGTCACCAGAATCCTTTCATCTTTTGCTGCGGGTACCATGATCGAACCATGGTCCTTGTATTTCTTCAATATAAAGTGTGTAGCCGTGCTCAGTACCGAGTCCTGCGTTGAGAGCTTTTCAGAGACAAACTGCGCCACACCGCGCATCGTCTTGCCTTCTATCATAACCATAAAATCGAAGCCACCGGAGATCAGGTATACACAGTCCACCTCCGGATAATTGTAAATACGCTCCGCGATCTTATCAAAGCCAAGGCCGCGCTGCGGCGTCACTTTCACTTCGATCAGTGCCGTCACCTTCTCAGAGCTTGTCTTATCCCAATCGATCAGCGTATGATAACCGCAGATCACACCTTCCTTTTCCATGTCAGCGATCTCATTGGCAATCGTCACTTCGTCCGTTCCGAGCATAACCGCCAGATCCTTCAGATCCACACGGCTGTTGCGCTCCATGTAGGTTAAAATCTTCTCTCTCATCCCATTATCCTCTATTCATAGATTTTATATAACTCATCTGTCTCCGGCCTGCCAAGAGAAATCGTGTCAGCTCCGTCCCGGATGATCTTCGCTTCCCCTGCAACGCAGCGTCCAACAATTTCCGCCGCAATTCCTGCTTTCTCAAGCGCTTCCACAAGCCGGTGTCCGTCCGGCGCTGTCATCAGCATGGAACCGCTCGATATCAGACGATATGGATCCAGATGAAAATATTCGCAAAACTCCTCCGTCTCCCGCCGGATCGGAATCTTCTTTTTCTCAACCTCGAGTCCGACACCAGACGCCTCTGCCAGCTCCCAGAATGCACCGTAGATACCACCCTCGGTTACATCGTGCATGGCGGTGACTCCATTTTCGACGGCAACCATCGCCTCGGGTACCACCGACAGAAAGCGGTCCAGCTCTCCGGCCTCCTCCACAAGCGCTGCCGGAAAATGCTGCAGAAGCTCCTCTTTCCTTTCTTTTGCGATAATCGAGGTTCCCTCAATGCCAACCCACTTGGTGACAATCACGTCATCGCCTACATGGGCACCGCCTGTCGTCACCTGTCGGCCTCGTTTCGCCTTTCCGACCCCGGTAACGGATATCACCGGCTGGTTCACCACCGCCGTCACCTCTGTATGACCGCCCATCACCTGTATATGCAGTTTTTCGCAGGAGCATTCCACCTCGCCCATCAGGCGGCGGATCAGTTCCTCGTCCGCCGAAGGCGGCAGCAATACGGTCAGCAGCATACCCACCGGTTCTGCTCCGGCACTCGCCAGATCGTTGGCTGTAATCTGCACTGCCAACATACCCATGTCCTTATCCGTTCCGGTGATCGGATCCATAGACAGGACAAACACCTCGTCCGGCGCAAGCTGCATGATCGCGCAGTCCTCACCAACACCGGGGCCTGTCAGAATTTCATTCCGCTTCGTCCGGATCTGCTGAAAAACTGCCCTTTTCAGGATCGTCTCCGGTACTTTTCCTATTTCCATCGTTGACACTCCATCATTGTGTCGCGGCAGCTGCTGCCGCCGCTGCCGCGTTGGCCGCCACGATATCTGCGATATTGGCGTCCGCGAGCGCCTCATCCTGCAGAGCGATCGCCGCGCGCAGATTCTCCGAAATCGTCGCATCGCCCGCCGTGCCATAGGTTACCGTCCGATTCGTCACCTGATAGGTACTCTTATTGACACGGATACGCTCCGTCTCCACTCCGTCCACATAGACAATCTTGTACAGCTCCACCACATAACCGGTCGACCCGGATGAGACCGACTTGTAACCGAGGCCCTGGCTCGCGTCCTCAACCAGCACCGTCGTCGGCTCCGTCGTACTGACTGTCACGCTTTCAAACTCGATCGTCCGGTTGCTGTCACGCGTTTCCTTTCCATATATATTAAAGGTAATCTTTTTATCTGAAGTTGTGTAGGCCTCTATGTAGATCGGATAGTCCGTATCGTTCACAAATTTAAAATCTTTATATGTCCCCGCAATCGCGGCGTCCTCAGAGAGGTCGACATAGTGCACCGTCATCGAGTGCGGCGAACGCTCTGTCACCTCCAGCTCTGCCCGCAGCACCGCATTGTACAGCGTCGTCGACACCTGGCAGATACCGCCGCCCATGCTGTCGACCACCTCGCCGTTCAGATAGGAACCGGCCATCGTGTAGCCGTTCTCCTCCGTGAATGGAGCCACCGCCTCATAAGCCGAAAATTCCTCGCCCGGGTAAAGCACCGTTCCGTCAATATGTGCCGCACCGCTCTCCAGATTCTTGCAGCGATCGGAACTCGAGGTGGAAAAGCTGGTCGTATAGGTACCAAGAAGATCCTGTACATAGGCCAGATCCTCCGCACTTCCTTCCGGTTCCGTCACTTCAACGGAGAGTTCCAGCACATTCTCGCCCGATGTCCAGTCATTTTCCAGGTAATCAATGATCTCACTGACCGCAGCATCCACATCCAGTTCCAGGCCCTCCACTCCGGCCACAAAGGTGAAGCTGCCATTCTCACGGGTCAGGGAGGCATTCTGCACCTCCTGATCATACTGCGTACAGGTTTCCTCAACATAAGTACGCACCATGTCCTCGTCCGCTGTGCGGCCGAGCGCGTAATCCTTACCGCTGTACTGCAGATCCTTCTGATCCTTATAGCGCTTCACGATATTCCCTGTGCGTCCCAGGCTCAGCGCTTCATCCACGACATCTTCATTGGAATAGGTAACGCCAAAGGATGACAGATCCGCTTCCAGCTCATTTTCTCCGATCTGCAGCGTGAGGCTTTCCTTGTCCAACCCTGTCTCGTAATTCTCCAATGCGCTCAGAGCCTCGTCTCTCGTCATGCCGGATACATCCACACCCTCGATCGAAACACCACTGAGAATGGTAGTCTCCGCCGCGCTGACCTTCATGCCGGACAAAAAAACCAGCAGACAGACGCTCAGAAGCACGCCGCTTCTACATCTTTTCATAGTCCTCTCCTCTTTCCTTCTGCCACTACAATGCGTAGCTCAAAAGCGGCACCACCATGGCAAGTACAAGAATCACCACGATCACCGCCGCAAACCTTCTCCTGTTTTTATTACTATAAAAATTCATGCTCTGTTCATCCCTTTCTATGAGATACCCTGTAACTATTCAGAGCCGGGCGGCTTTGAATAGTTACAGTTTACCATATTCCGTCCGGATTGCAATGATTTTTAGAAATCCTTTATTTTCTTGCCACACTTTGGTCACAATTTCCTGCTATGATAATACTCGTAACAGGAACACATCAGTATTTCATTCATAACACTTTAGGGGACTCGCAAGAGTCCCCACTCCCTCGAAAATTCAGGCAGTCAGGGCTTTTTTGATTGCGGAACAAATACAACTCAAAAAAATAAAAGTCCTGAGATTCAGGACTTTTTGAGGAGC